>JAZKZE010000018.1:0-32862 GCA_045612485.1 Victivallales bacterium
TCTCCTGAAGGTTGCCCAAAACAGGATAAAGAAGTATTTTTGAAAAAATCTGACAAAATCACTTTTTTAAAAGCAGATTTCTTTACGCACATAATTTTGTAAAAATATGCCATTTTTACAAAATTATGGGATAGCTGTGTAAAAATTTTTTTTCCTGCATGGAAAACGATCTCCTTCTACTTGCAAGAATGGTAAAAATGGTGTATATTACTGCATCGTACTATTATATTATACTAAAGACACAGCAGTATTACTGTTGACGAACCAGTGGAAAAAGCGGTAGAAAATATGGATGACGAAAAAAATAAGAATATTGCTCCGGAAGCAGCGGAAAATGAAGATGAGTATGGAAAAATACAGGATGATTCTCTGCTTTCCCCGGAGAAAATGTATAATGAAGATGTGATCAAATCTCTGGAATCGTTGGAACATATCCGTCAGCGTTCCGGTATGTATATCGGCCGTCTGGGGGATGGTTCCCACCCGGATGACGGGATCTATGTGATGTTTAAGGAAGTGGTGGATAACTCCATTGATGAATTCATTATGGGGTACGGCAGACGCATTGACATATCCATCACCGACCGGGCGTTTTCCATCCGGGATTACGGGCGGGGCATCCCGCTGGGAAAACTGGTGGATTGTGTTTCCAAGATCAATACCGGGGGGAAATTTTCCAATAGCGGCTATGTGTTTTCGGTGGGGATGAATGGTGTGGGAACGAAAGCGGTCAATGCTCTTTCCGAACTTTTTATTGCCACATCCTACCGGGATGGAAAATTCAAACGTGCCATTTTCCGGCATGGTGTACTGGATAAAGTGGAAGACGGCGATACGGAAGAACGCAACGGAACCAAAATCGAATTTACCCCTGATTCTGTTCCGGGGATCTTCCCGAAATACAATATCCGTATGGATTATGTGGAACGGCGTCTGTGGATGTATGCCTATCTCAACAGCGGTCTTTCCCTGTATATGAACGGCAACCGTTACTACTCCAAAAACGGTCTTATCGAACTGGTGAAACGGGATGTGGATGAAGATAAATCCCTTTACAATGAAATGCACTATAAGAGCAAGACACTGGAATTTTCCTTCACCCATACTGCTGATACCGGGGAAAAATATTATTCCTTTGTGAACGGGCAATATACCTCTGACGGTGGAACGCATCTTTCTGCGTTCAAAGGCGGTTTTTCCAGAGCTATCGGGGAACATTTTGCCAGAAGTTTTGAGCCGCAGGACTTGCGGGATGGTATTCTGGGGGCTGTTGCCATTAAAATGGAGAATCCCTCTTTTGAATCCCAGACCAAAAACAAACTTTCCAGTACGGAAGTAAAAGGCTGGGTGGAAGCGGAAGTGAAACAGGCGGTCATTGACTGGCTTTTGAAGAATCCGGCAGATGCGGAAGCACTTCTGGCAAAGATCGAACGCAATGAACAGGTGAGAAAAGAGATCCAGAAGGTCAAGACCAAGACAAAGGATATGTCTAAAAAGTTGAGTTTGCGCAACAGTAAACTTAAAGACTGCCGTTATCATTTCGGCGACCGTCACGCTCTGGGAGAGGAAAGTATGATCTTCCTTACCGAAGGGGACTCTGCGGGTTCTTCTCTTGTTTCCAGCAGAAATCCGGATTATCAGGCGGTATATGCTCTACGGGGGAAACCCTACAACTGTTTCGGGAAAGACCTGAAAGCCATTTACGATAATCAGGAACTTTATTATATCATGCGCACACTGGATATTGAAGATGACGTGGAAAAACTGCGTTATGCAAAGATCGTGATCGCCACAGATGCGGATGTGGACGGACTGCATATCCGTAATCTTCTTCTTACTTTCTTTCTGCAATATTTTGAATCCCTTGTGATCTCCGGACATGTGTATATTTTTGAAACCCCCCTCTTCCGTGTCCGCAAAAAGAACAATGCAAAGGAAAACTTCTATTGTTACAGCGAAGAGGAACGGGACGAAGCAGCAAGAAAACTGGGCAAAAATGCGGAAATCACCCGATTCAAAGGGCTGGGGGAAATTTCCCCGCAGGAATTCAAGCAGTTTATCGGAGAAGACATCCGGCTGGAACAGGTCACGCTGGATAATGCCAAAGGTGTGAAGGAAATGCTGAAATTCTATATGGGAGATAACAACGAAGAACGCTGGACCCATATCCAGAATAATCTTGTATAAAAAAGGAAGAAGAGGAAATCATGGCAGGAAAAGCAAAAAACACGCCTTCTTCCGCTGAAGGAAAGAAGACGAACAGAAAAAGTTCTGTAAAGAAAACTACCCCCGTTGCCGTTGAGCCGGAAATGGAGGAAATTTCTGAAGAGGAAGAGACAGCTGTTCCTTCTGAAATGGAAAGGGAAGAAGCTCCGGAAGAGATCCCCGCAGAATTTGTGGAGGAGGAAGAGGACGGGGAGGAAGGTACTGTTCAGGCAGATACTCCCGTAAATGAACGGCTCCGGAAAATGATGGATACCAACTTCATTGAGTATGCCTCCTATGTGATCAAGGATCGTGCCATCCCGGATGTGGATGACGGACTCAAACCCGTACAGAGGCGTATCCTCTGGACACTGCATCAGATCGACAATGGTTCCTATCACAAAGTA
Source organism: Victivallales bacterium (assembly GCA_045612485.1). GTDB lineage: Bacteria > Verrucomicrobiota > Lentisphaeria > Victivallales > UBA1829 > RGIG5327. The sequence goes on from JAZKZE010000018.1 coordinate 2,613, forward strand.
CAGGGAGTGGTGGGCGATACCATGAAATATCATCCCCACGGGGATGCCTCCATTTATGAAGCATTGGTGAACCTTGCCAATAAAGAATATTTTATTGACAAACAGGGGTCTTTCGGAAGTGTGATATTGGGTACTCCTGCGGCGGCGGGAAGATATATCGAGTGCCGTATGGGGGAAATGGGACGGGAAGTATTGTTCAATGATGATGTTACACCCCTTGTGGATTCTTATGACGGAAGAAATCAGGAACCTGTGATCCTGCCGGTAAAGGTGCCCACCCTTCTGATGATGGGGGCGGACGGTGTCGCCGTGGGGACAAAGACCAAGATCCTCCCCCACAACTTTAAAGAACTTCTTGAAGCGGAGATCGCCATTCTGGAAAACCGGGAATTTCATCTTTATCCCGACTTCATCCAGGGGGGCATCATCGACGTATCCGATTATCAGGACGGACTTGGAAAAGTTCTCATCCGGGCAAAGATCGAGCTGGACGGAAGAAATCTTGTCATTAAAGAGATCCCGGCTTCCACGGATTCCGGAAAGTTGACCGATACAATCGTTTCCGCCGTGGAAAAAAGCAAGATCAAGATCGCAAAGGTCAATGATTATACGGCGGAAGAGGTGAATATCCAGCTTCAGCCCATAAGAGGGTATGATCCGGCAAAGGCGATGAATGCCCTTTATACTTATACAGACTGTCAGATGAGTGTATCCTGTCAGCCGATGGTCATTATCGACAACCGTCCGGAAAAGATGACAGTCAGCGATATCCTCCGGCGGAACACGAAAAAACTTGTTCAGTTCCTTACCTGGGAACTTCAGGTGGAAGCGGCGAAGGCACTGGATAAGATCCTTGCCCGGACATTGGCACAGATCTTTATTGAAGAAAAAATCTATAAAGACATTGAAAAGTGCAAGTCGAAAGAAGCCATGTTCACCACGGTGAGAAAAGCATTGGAAAAATATAAAAATGAGTGGCTGCCTCTGGTTCAGCATCTCCATGATCTTATTTACAATGGACCCAATGTGAGGGAGCGTTCCAAAGAGGATATTTTGCGTCTGGAGCAGTTGTCCTCCGGGATCATTCCGGATGCGGAGATCGACCGTCTTGTGGAAATCCCCATCCGCAGGATCGCCGCCTTTGAGATCGACCGCAACCGGCAGGAGATCGCCGATTTGCAGAAGGTTCTGGACACTGCCGAAAAGAATCTCAAAAATATCAAAAGATATACGATCAAATATTTGCAGAAACTCATCGACAAATATGGCGACATGTTCCTCCGGAGAACAGAGGTATGTCTGGAAGGGTTCGGCAAACTCAATAAAGCTGCCGCCGCCCTCAACAATATCCGGGTTGGCTGGGATAAAGGCAACTGCTATATCGGTACGCATGTGAAAAGCGATGACATCGTATTGTGTAATGAATTTGATCATCTCCTGTGCATTACAAGAAAAGGGGATTACAAGATCATTGATATTCCGGACAAAATCTTTATCGACCGGCTTTATGAGTTCCGTAAATATGATAAGAATACTGTTTTCGGCGTGGTATATTCCGATCCGAAAACAGGGAAAGTTTACGGGAAAAAGTGCGTCATAGATAAATTCATCAAGGAAAAGGATTACAGGATCTGTCCGGAAGGCTGCCGGTTGGAACTCATTACTCCCCGGCCCAATGCCATTTATGAGTGTAAAATTGATACTCCCGTAAAGGCAAAACAGGTTCAGGAACTGAATTTAAGTACACTTCCCGACCGTTCCCCCAGAGCCGGCGGAGCATTGATCTTTACCAGAAAATTGATGAAGATCACCTTTATGAAGTATCTTGACGGTACGGAAGAAACCAATGAACCTTCACTGCTTCCGGAATCTGAATTGCTGCCGGATCCTGCGGAAAATGTGGAAAATACTCCTGTAACAGAAAAGGCGGAAAAAGTTCCGGCAAAGGAGAAAACGCCTTCAAAAGGGAAAAAATCTTCCATTGAGGCAGATAAAAAAACATCCGGTGATGATGACGATGAGGAAAACTGGGGTATTCTCCAGCCGGATCTGGGATTTTAAAAAATGGATGCTGAAGTATTGAAAAAATTCCAGTGTCTGCGCTGCGGTAAATGCTGTATGTGGGAAGGTCCGGTACGGGTAAATGAGGAGGAGATCGCCAATATCGCCTCCTTCCTCTCCATTCCTCTGGAGGATTTTATAAGAGATCATACTGTATTGGCTCCGGACAGGAAAAGTCTTTCTCTGAAAGAAGCTCCGGACGGAGCATGTGTTTACTATGATAAAGAAGCTCATAAGTGTATTCTGCAAAGTGTGAAGCCCGCCCAATGCAAAGCCTTTCCCTTTGACTGGAATTTTCCCGGCTGGGATGATGTCTGTGAAGGGGGGAAGGCATTAAAGAAAAAGTGAGGAAAAAATGTTTTATGAAGTGAAAGAAGGTAAGGCTGGAGAATGGTTTCTGGATTCTGTTGCTGACACGATAGAAAAATATGAACCGCTGTACAGAGAAAAACTGGACAAACTTGCCCCCTATGCCCAACGGAAGAAAATTGCTTCAAAAACCAATGCCTTACTGGATAAGATCGCAGTATCCAATAATAAAGAAGACCGTGCCATTGAAAAGGCTCTGGGGTGGGCAAAATGGGATTTTACCTACCATAACAACCGTTTTTATACCCAGCCCGGATGCACTACATGGGGCGTCAATAAATTTTCCTCCCCCACCGGATGCAGTATCGTGCATAAAAACCGGGATAAAGCCGGGCAGAGTTGTGTTTCCCTGAAAATATATAAGGCAGATTCCGACAGATACAAAATCATGACTGTCGGAGATTTGTGGAGTGCCGGAACCTGCGGGGTGATGAATGAAAAAGGCCTGGTAATGACTATGAATGACGGGCATGCTTCCTGGCAGGTGAATACAAGGCAGGAAACGGTAAGTTCCGCCTATTTTATGCGGCTTGTTGCAGAAAAATGTGCCAGTGTGGAAGAGGCGGTTATACTGGTAAAGAAACTTTATTCAGAAAAAATTGTCCGTTCTTCCGACATCTTTTTTATCTGCGATCCTGACAGGGTAATCGTTATGGAATGTACGCCTGAAAGTATGATGTATTGCGATATAGAATATCATTTTGAGGCAAGAGCGAATCAACTTATTCTGCCGGGGATGCGTTCACTGGGCTTTCAGGAGAAAGAAAAATATCTTGACGGAGCCGAAAGGCGTTATACGGCAAGTGAAGAATTGCGTACAAGACTGGAAAAAAGAAAAAATCATATTTTTGCTTTTGACGACTTTATGCAGGTAGCCCGGCACAGAAATAAAGAAATGGAAGCTCTTTCCCGGCGGCAGATCTGTCAGAAAAATACCATAAGCAGTATGCTTTTTGCTCCCGACAGGGAGCATCCGGAAATATTGAGTACCCTTTTTCTTGCATTGGGACCTGTGCGGCATACGGTATTTCTTCCGGTTCCTTTCTGTTTGAGATATATTCCCCGGTCACTTGTAAATGCTGCCTGGGGGAGTTCCGCCTTTGACAGAAGAGATCGTATGGGATTGGATCACAATAAAGTGGAAGAACTTTTTGCATGGGAAAGAAAAATGCTTTCCCGGTATAAAAAGTCCCATGAAAAGGCGGCAGAACTGCTGCGGGAAGGAAAAAAGGAGGAAAGTATCCTGCTTCTGGAAACATTCTTCCTTAAAGAGTATTCTTCAGCAGAAAAATTTCTGCATATATTGTAAATAAAGTTGACCTTTCCTTTTTCAGGACAAAAAAATACAGACAGAAAATTTCTGTTTTCTGTCTGTATCAAAATGGATTTTATATCCGGTAATTTCTTTTTTATTTCAGAGGAATACCGTTTTCATCCAGTTCAATGACTTTTCCGCCGAGTTTTCCGGAAAGTTCCATAGCTTCCGCAAAACCCTGAACTTTTGCCGCTGCCCGCAGGTTTGCCGCAACGGGTGCGCCGTCCCTGACAGTTTTTACAAAGTCATACATGATATTTTCACTTGTAAAGCTCATCTGGTTAAAATCGTAGTTGATGGATCTGGGCTGTGCAAATTTTTCATATTGTCCGGCAAAATCTGTTGCAGGATCTTCCGGGCGGGGACCCCATTCAGAGGTATGGAACCGGGGTTTTGTATTGATTTGCAGATTGTGGGAATTCATTTCCAGACGCAAACTGTAATTTTCAAAGTGGAAACGGTAACTCATTTCTCCATAATGTACCATACTGGAATAATGGAATCTGCCGGTAGTACCGCCGGCAAATTCAATATTGCAAATAAGGTCGTCCGGACTGGGATAGGGGCGGTCAATGACCTTTGTGGTCAGGGCACTTACTTTCTTTACATCGCCGCCTACAAGAAGCATGATGTCCAGCATATGGCAGCAATGGAAAGGTATCTGGGATACTTTCATACGGAAATTATCCGGGGACTGCCACAGACAGTGATTCATTTCCGTAGCTCCGTGATGGAACCAGTTGCAATCCACGGAGAGAAGTCTGCCGCCGTCATGCTGTTTGATATAGTCCAGTGCTTCCAATGTGGAGGGGAGATAACGGCGCATGAAACCAACCTGTACAGGGACAGAATATTTTTCAGCAAGGAGTGCCAGATCAAAAACCTCCTGCCCGGTGAAGCCCACAGGTTTTTCAATGAAAATGGGTTTCCCGACAGGAATGACACTTTTCAATACTTCCGCATGGGCAAGAGGAGAAAGACTGATAAGAAAGGCATCCACATCCTTTGCAGTAAGCAGTTCTTCCGGAGTAGAGCATGCAGTTCCGCTGTATTTTTTCACCAATGCTTCCGCTGAACTTTTATTCAGGTCAAAAGCCCGTGTTACAGTATAAAAATCATCTTTCCAAAGGGCATCCAGAAGAGCCTGTGTGCGTCTTCCGCAACCGTAAAGACCAAGCCGTATCATTTTTTTCTCCTTGTATATAAAAGTTACGGCGGAGAGATTTCCGCCGTATTCAATATAATCTTTCTGTTTTCTTTTTCAAGAAAGAATATTATTTTTTCCCGCTTTTCTTATTCAGCGGGGTGATGAGTACAGAATCCACAAATACTTCCGCACCTTTTGCCGGGACAGATTCCAGAGCAAACTTTGTTACCGCATATTTGGGGAGGTCTGCTTCAATGACCACATCTTTCCAGTCGGCATGGTCAAAGTCAAACTTTCCCATACGCAGACTTGCTTTATGGATCCTCCTGCCTTTTACCACATCATAGCAGTACCATGCGGGAATGAATGTCCCTTTGCCCTTTGTACGGATGCGGATCTTGACAAAGGGGGTGCCTTTCCCTGTGTAGTCATTGGAAATGATCCCTTTGAGTCTGACATATTTGTTTACAGGATTTTTGCTGTCAGTGATATATTCCACATCCCCGCTTCTGCCTGTGGGGGCCCAGTTTGCAGGCATAATGCCGTCTTTGATCTTCCAGAGGGCAGAACTTTTATATTTGTTCTTTGCCTGTTCGTTGAGTGTGCCGTTGCGGAATGTTCTTGTATCCTGTTCGTAGCCGTTGTTATTGGCTCTTCCGGCGACAAAGTTCACAGCATGGAAAACATCTACGCTGTGGGGCATTCCCATACTCCAGGATGAGGCTTCATTTTTCCCGTTTTCAAAGACTTTTCTGGAACGCAGTACATTGATTTTCCAGAACTGACCGTCAAAGCATTTTTCCCCGATGGGACCTGTGGGGATCTTTGCTTCCAGGATCCAGCGGTCTTTCAGGACTTTTGTTTTCAGCTGGATGTTGGAATCCCATTTTACATTGGAACCGATGCCGGGCTGGACAAACTGGTCAAAAACAGTCCCTATGGAGTTGACAATGATCTGGTAATAGGAGTTGCCCAGGTCAGGGAAGGTGAGGAACAGTTCCACGGTACTGTCTGTCCATACGGGGCCGTCTTTCTGTTTGATGCCCGCAAGCATTTTTTCAATTTCATTATCCATTGCCTCGATCCCGAAATAGATGGCATCAGGCTCATGCACGATACGCACTACTGTAGGATATTTTGCCGGAGTACCATTAAGTTTTATGGTACGGAAACCGGAAACGATGTCCGCATTTTTCCAGTCAAATTCATCCAGATTACCATCGATTTTGATCTCTTTCTGTTTATGATAGGAACGGATCTCACGGAAATTCTTTTCATAATCCTTACGGAATTTTTCCCAGGTGAGCTGGAAGATCTTCCGTTCCGTCTGCACATGTTTCAAAGAGCGTTTATCCGGATCGGTCTTTGCTGCTTTTTCTGCGGAATCCAGGTAGGCAAGAAGCTGTTTGTGGGTCTGGGGGTGGTCAAGGCATCTGCCCAGGGGGGAGGAGTGACCGTGACCATGACAGCCGGGTGTTTCCCGGTAGGTTTTATTCAGAAGTTTTCTGTATTGTTTGATGCCGTTGTGCCATGCTTTCCCATAATAGAGGGAGCCGGATTCTTCATAAATGGCATCTACATTTGCATCCACATCCCAGCAGAGCTGGGCGAAGCCGTAAAGGACCTGCCACATGGAGTGCCATTGCAGAACGATCATGGGATTGCTCTGATATTTTTTGGAATATCTTCCGTCCACAGGCAAAAGCTGGGGACGCAGACCCCGGATACCCAGAGTGTGATAATAGTGCTTGATGTCGTGGAGATAGACTTCATCAAGAGGCATTCCCCTTACTCCCAGGTCATCGATCTGACCGTAAGTAACCTGTTTCAGATTCAGTTTTTTAGTAAGGGCAGCCCATTCTTTGTGTTTTCTGTAGTAATCGGGGGCATTCACCGCACAGTTGGGGTCGTCGATAAAGTGACGGTAGCAGAGGCGGTTGAAAGAGTATTCCATCGTTTCCAGCCCCTTGTGGGGAGTAATGTTTTTAGGTGCTTCCTGATAGTTCTGATAAGCAATGGCATTGATCTTTGCATCAGGAACTTCTTTCAACACATTTTCAACAAGGCGGTTGATGAATGTCCAGTATCTTGTGGTCATACCGGGATCGCCCTTGTCGATCTTTTTGCAATTTTCACATTCGCACCAGCCGGTACCGTCATTGTTGACAAGACGGAATCTTCCGCCGGGAGTCTGACTTGTACGGGTTTTGAGTTCCTTTATCAGATTTTGAGACATGATGCGTACAACATCTTCATTGCTTGTGCAGGGCTGATATTTCTGACCTTCAAGGAAAACTCTTTTGCCGTTAATCAAGGGGAAGTATTCCGGGTGTTCTTTAAAAAGACGGCGCAGTTCTTTAACCATATCCGCATGTTTTTTGAGCTTGGGATTGACCCATCTTCCCATAAGAAGATCTGTAAAACAGTGTCCGCCGTCCCGGATGACCGCCGCCCTTTTGGTAAGCTGTTCATTCATGGATTTATGCAGAATGACGATGGCGGAATCCACGATTCTCAAATTATTCCGGTTCATCCAGTCATAAGACCCCCATTTGGGACTCAAAATGCTTGCTCCGCCCCAACTGATGGTACGGAAGAAGAAGGAGGGATTGGAAACAAGATCAAGTTCCGGCATTTTGATGGTTTTCTTTACTGTAAAATATTCCCCGTCTGGGAGGGGGGTGAGCCAGCGGATGCCGCCATATTTTTTCAGGATGTGATAGATCCCGTAAAGATAGGCTACCGGTTCTTTCCCGGAAATGAGGATCTCATTGCCTTTTGCCGTGATCTTGAATCCTTCCTGTTCCACCTTTTTATCTTTGGTCAAAGCAAAACGGATATTGACTTTGCCTTTGACTGCATTTTTGCTTATGGCAGGTTTTTCCCCGTTGGAGATCTTTGCCAGAAAGCCGGCAAGTTCCTGTGAAGCATACTTTTCCACAGCACAGGCATTTTTACTTAAAACGATGTTGCAGGCACTTTTTCCGTCTTTCATAAGGAAAATATCTTTTCCTGAAAGCAGAAATGCTGTTCCCAATAAGAGAAGAATAAAAAGTTTTTTCATTTTTTTCCCTTTTTTTTATGGTTTTTCAATTGTCGATTTTTGCAATATCCTCTTCAAATTCTTTTTCCCAGGGGTAATGGATGGTAAGTTTTTCCCCTTTGAGTGCGGCGGATTTGGCAGCATAGATGCCGGGAAGAGTCATCATAAGACCATCCCGCAGAGAAATGGGGAAATCTTCCGCACCTTCCAGAAACGCTTTGAACATGTGGTCGAAAAGAGCGTAATCCGCTCCGCCGTGACCTGCGGCATTCGGTTTATCCATATATTCATTGGGCATCATTCCCACGTCCAGATCGGTAAGTTCTCTTGCACCGTAAAATTCATCGGACTGGAAACGGACGACGGAAGGAGTCTTGCCCCGCTCCGCCACTCTTTCAAAATATCCTTTTGTACCGAATACCCGGTAGGAGTGATGACCGATAAAGGCACGGCAGGCACCGTTGCGCAAAAGACGGATGGTTACGCCGGATTCCGTCTGGAAAAGTGCAGACTGCATATCGTCTTTCAGTGCATTTTTATTTATGTGAACTCCGGTTCCCATACAGACAACATACCGCAAAACTTCTTTCATAATGCGCAGAAGCGGTCCGAGAGAGTGGGTACAGTAACGGATGGGAGGAAGAGTTTTCCGCCAGGGGCTGTGAATGAGAATGGGATTGGTTGCTGCCGGCTGACGGCTTGCATGGATGTATTCTGCTTCCATGTAGTAGGGTTCGCCGAGAAGTCCTTTATTGTAAAGATCCACCAGAAGATTGATGAATCCCCATTCATTGGTATTGGCTCCGGTCATAAGTTTTGCTTTGGAGGCACACTGGGCATCCCAGAGTTTTTTGGCTTCCGCAAGAGTGGCAACAGAGGGAATATCGGAAAAGACATTGATATCTTTCTGCAAGGCCTTGATACAGAAATCTGCATGGACATCCGCTCCGGTTTCCACGAAGACAAAATCCAGTTCCTGGGCGTGTTTTTCCAGCATTTCTTCATATTGTGTATAGAACTTTACATCAGGATAAATGTTTTTAAGAGCATCTTCCTGAAGCCACTGTTTTTCTTCCCACAACAGGGGGTCGATGTCACAGGCTGCAATAAATTCCGCACAATCAAATTTGTCTGCCGCCAATCTTGCCATGTGGCGTCCTCTGTGTCCAAGTCCTACTACTGCAAATCTTGCTTTTTTCATTTTTTTTCCTTTCTTTTTATCGTTCAATACAGAAAAAATATTATTTATGGAAATAATTATAGTTGCTTTTTGTAAAAATTCAATGTATTTTATAGGAATATAATAATAAAAAACAAAATAAAAAGAATAAAAAAAGAAATTCAAGGGCTGAGATGAAGAAAAGCAGACGCAAAACAGATTTCTTTCAGGAGGATTATTTTCTCAATACCGCAGAATACAAAATGGATGCCCCCTGTCTGCGTATCCACTCTTTCTGTCACTCTTTTTTTTATCCCGGATATATTGCTACAAGTAAAGGCGGTACTTCCTATATCGGGATCGCCCTTATTCTCAAAGGGGAAAATATACGCAGGACACCTGACGGGGATAAGAAGATCACAAAAGAAGGGTTCATACAAGTCTGGGACTTGAATTCCAGTTCCGGTTCCGAAAGTGCCCCGAGGACAACTCCATTGGAACGGTATTTTATTCTTTTCCGTACCAATCACCTTTTACAACATCTTTTACAGAATCTTTTCCCCGCATCTCTGCCGCAGTTTCAGGCAAAAGACTTTCCGAAAATAAAAAAATGTTTTGAGGAGATCCGCCATATTCTGCGTAAACAGGGGGAAACCGATGAATATCTTTTAAGTGCGGCAGGTTTCCGGCTTCTTACAGAGGTGGCAAGACAGTTGAAAGAAGGGGAGGTGCCGCTTCCGAAATGTTTTGTACTTGCAAAATCCTGTATAGAAGAACAATTCTGTAATACAGCTCTTTCAAGGGAAATGATTGCTTCTACCGCAGGGATCAGTACCACACTTCTGGGAAAATATTTCCGCAAGTATATGAATAAGACCGTTAATGAATATGTGACTTTTCTGCGGTTGGAAAAAGCAAAATATCTGCTTGCTTTTACCGACCTCAGTATAAGGGAGATCGCAGAAAAGTGCGGTTTTTCCTATTCTTACTATTTTGCAAAAGTATTCTGTAAATATACAGGAACTGCTCCCGTAAAATTCCGCAGGGAAAAGCAGGAATGACTTTTTTCTGCGGAACAACCGTATAAAAATTACCTTTCTTCCTTCAGAATGATATAAGAAGGTTTTTCCGCATGGAAAATAATGGTGTTATTGTTTGCTTTTTCAAAAGAAATTCCATCCCCTTCTTCAAATACTGCAAAGGATTTTTTCTGTATATTTTCCGGAAGAACAAGGGAAATTTCCGAAGTCTTTCCGGGGAATACCGCATAGATATAATAACCATCCTCCTCCTGACGGTGGAAAATACTTGCACCGTTTTCCCCGGGAAGAAAATACTGGTGGAAAGCGTGGAGAGTGAAACTTTCCCCGGCTTTCGCCGATGATCTTTCACAGGCATAAGGATAGATTTTTCCTGATTGATACAGATAAAGAAGAATATCGCCTCTTTCCTTTTCATTTCCCCGTGCCGTGATCCCGCAGGAGGAAGAGTAGGAAAGAGATACACCAAGCTCCCTTTTTCCTTCATCGCCGAACTGGTCGATAAAGATATTGGGCAGTTTTTCCGGATCGGCAGCATCTTCTTTTTTCAATCGTTTTATATAGCCTTTCCCGCAGGGGAAACTCCACAAAGTATTCAGATCGGTTTCCATATCTTTTTCTGTAAATTTTCGGAACCCGGGAACCATTTTTTCATGCAGGGAAAAAGGTATTTCACTATAGTACTGGATCATACCGTAATGGAAGGCTTCCGGAATATCTTTCAGGAAGGTGACTTTATTTCTGATCCTGCGGCAGCTTCCCGGCTGGAAGAATGTGGTCATTTCACACTTGATCGTACTGTCAAAGAAAGAAGCATTGGGGGCAACATATTTTCCCGGATTCTTTTGGAGATAACGGATCAGTTCATCAGGGAAAATCAAATCCATATCCACAAAAAGTTCTGCATGATCACACTCTCTTGTTTCCCCTTCTTTGATTTCCTCTTTTCCGTCTGCAAGAAGAGTTATTTTATTATATCTCTGATGGGGGGATATCTGACCTCCGGGAACTCCATTCATCATCCACCTTGCTGTCTTTGAAGGGGTAATGGTTTTTCCTTCGATATGCAGAGTGCCTGTAACATGATCGCAGAAAGGTTCATCCCCTTCCGGGATCATACTGTGGATATAAAATGTACTCAGATTTTCAATGGAAAGGATGATGAAGGAATTTCCTTCATCATCGGTAAGGATTTTACCGATATCCGCTTCAAAAAGCCAGTGCCGCAGTGTTTCTATCCGGAATGTAAAGCCGCTTCCGTGATTGGCCCCCACTATCCCGTGTTTTTCAAAGATCCAGGGGGCGTGATTATCCCAGCTCTGGGCAAAAAGTCTGCCTTTGCTGTTCCAGTCTTCCAGCGGGAGATCATTGGAAAGAAAATAACTTAATTCATTTCCTTCAATATATCTTGTGACAGTATTTTCTGTGTCGGAATACCGGCTCATAAAGTAAATCGTATTGCTGTGATCTCTTTTTATGAGGATTTTGTTTCTGTCGGCAAGGAAATGTTTATTCTTATCCATTTTTCTTTTCTTCCTGTAAATTGATAAAGTTTACGGCATTGACAAGTTCCCGGAAATGGTAGATGATATAGTCAGGTTCCGCCCCGTGAAAAGAGTGGTCGCCCTGATTGGATTTGAAAAAGACACATTTGAGTCCGGCATTTTCTGCACCATATACATCTCTGTACATATCATTGCCGATAAAAAGGATCTCTTCCGGAGGAAGTCCCATTTTTTCGATTGCCATTTCAAACATTCTTTTATCCGGCTTGCGGAATCCCAGAAAACCGGAAACAAGGACAAAGGAAAAATATCCTTCCAGAGAGCAGCTTTCAAGTTCAGGTTCCGCCCATAATTTCTGTCCGTCGGAAACCGCACCCATTTTGTATTTATTTTTGAATATATCCAGAATATCCTTTACTCCGTCATACAATGCCAGATGATGTCTGGATGCAGCCCGGAATACTCTTGAAACGGTTTCCGCAAGAAAATATTTTTCCTCACAGCCTTTTTCTGAAGCATTTACGGTGTAATTTTCAATGATCTCGTAAAAAATCTCTGCCACATCAAATTCCGGAAATTTTTCTTTGCTTTCCTTCCGCTGTCTGTGATTGAGGGCGAAAAACTTATCTTTGAGTTGCTCCGGTGTTATTTTTACTCCGTAATAATCCAGAAAGTTTGCTGTAACACGGTATGTATGGAAATCCTCCTCATTGGTGCATATATCAATGAGAGTCCCGTTGAGATCGAAAAGCAATCCTTTGATCATTCTATACTCCATTCACTTTTTGTAAAGAGTCTTTTTGGCTTCTTCAATAAGACTTCTGCGGTAAATCATGGAAAGATAATCGTTTCTGGCAATACGCAAAAGATTCATCCCCATATAGAAAGGTGCTCTTTTTGTAATGGACTCAAAGGCTTTTTCCCTGTCAGGAAAGTGACAGGCATATTCCCAGTAGAAGTGGCCGATATATTTTTCCGCCTCCTGAATGTTTCCAGTGGCACGGTAAAAGAAATGCTGTAATTCCGCCGCAAGACGGCCTGTATCAAACATCCGGTCGGTGCGCCGGTTGCGTTCCATATCAAAAGAGATCACATGGATATCATCGCCAAAGAAAAAGTTTGCCGGGGTGGCATCCCCGTGAACCAGTACCTCCCTGTCCTGCCACATGACCGGATCATCATGCCATTGGCGGCAGAGGGAGGCAATATACTCTCTTTCCCCCGCATCCGTGATACTTTCCAACTGGGAAAGAACCGTATAAAAATACTGACAGACCTTTTCAAAATCCGCAGTATGTTCCGCTGCGGAAAGATTATGCACTCTTGCCAGAAAGTAGGCAAGAGCTTTGAGTTTGCCGAAAAGGAGAGCTTCATCTTTATTGTTTATGGAGCGGGTGATGATCTCTTCCAACGGTTCTCCGTAGCAGTATTCCACCACAAGAAGCCTGTTGAGATCATCATTTCTGCCCAGAGGTTTTGCCACATAATGATAGACCGGATCCAGATAAGAACGGAATTCCAGAAGATTTCTGTATTCCCTGTCCAGTCTTTTCCAGGCAAGATCCCAGTCTTTCATCTTTTCCGAATAGAAAAACTTTCCCACTACTCTCTGTGAATTGGAGGCATCCTCATATACATATACCTCATTGGAACCGTTTGTCTTATATACTTTTATCCCCCGGGGGCAGGAACACCCCAGCTGGGGAAAGATCTCATTTTTGAGATAAGGGTACAGCGGGTCGGAACCATTCAGATATCCGATAAATTCTCCGGGCATTTTTTCTCTCCTCATACTTTGGTATCTTAATGAGATGAATAAGATAAAATAAAAATTGTCTTTTTCAAGTGAAAAATAAAATTTTTCTGCTTATTTGTATTTTTTTACCGGTGTCAAAAGTAAAAAAAGCCTCCGGAGTTCCGGAGGCTTTGAGAATTTCAATTGAAAAGGCATCCGGACAACTGTCTGCCCGGAAATTCCAAGTGTGACTGGCAATTAATATTTAACTGCTGTTGCACGGAGAACTGTAGTAACTTCGTTGATCAGACAAAGAACATTTTTGTGACGTGCGTCAATTTCTATGTTGATGATATCATTTGCTCCGGGGCATTTTTCAAGAGCCATACGTTTCAAAGTTGCATAGCTGCCATCTCCGAGAGCAATAATACCCAGATAATTTACTGTTTTTACTTCAGCTTCAACTTTTCCAACAACTGTGTAGTTTTTAAGCTGTTTCTGAGGAACATAACTTGCCACATTCATGTCAGTAATGATCGCTCCGGGGGCAACGGAAGGAAATCCGTTGTGATTTGCTATCAGGGCCTGTGCACATCCGGAAAGAAAGAGACCCATTGTTGCGATTGCGAGAAGTACGACGATTTTTTTCATTTTTACTCCTTTTTTGGTGATTTGTTGTTCAGGCGATCCCGAAAAATTCTCAAAATCCGGAATACTTCTGCAAGTATTCACTCAGAATATTTTTGCAACAATATTCCTGATTCATTAAATTCCTTCGACGGAGATCTTTTCATTACAATGATGAACCTGCTTGATATTATAATATAACCGTTATTTTATACATTACAAACAATATAAGCAGTTTTCCTGAAAGAAATTCCGGATAATGAAAAATATATTGAAAAACTCAATGCATTGTTCTTGCAACAAGTTTTACAGAAAAATTTTTCATGGGGAACAACAGGAACACGTCATAAAGAAATGCTCCTGTTGTTTACAGATGATTATTTCACCTTCTGTACAGGAAATCCAGGAAGAGTTTTGTGCCGTCAAGCAGACTTGCTGTTTCCAGTTTTTCCTCTCTTGTGTGGGCTCCCGCTCCGCGGCAGACACCGAAACAGATGGCTGGAATACCCATGGAAAGGGGAATATTGCAGTCTGTGGAACCGGATCTTTCTTTGCCTTCCATGCCCAGTGTTTCTTTTATGGAGGCAAAGTAACGGTTCTTGAGGGGATCAAAATCTTCATCTGCGATCTTATCCGCACAGGGGCGGTCGCCTACTTTTTCCACTTCCACTTTTACACCGGAAGCACGGAACGTTTCAATGACATGTTCAAAATAATTCTGCATCTTTGCCAGACATTCCTTATTGTCGGAACGGTATTCATACATCATTTCCGCATTCTGGGCAATGGTGTTTACGGAAGTCCCGCCGGAAATAAGACCTACATTGTAAGTAGTGGTGCTGTCCCCTTCTTTGGGTACTTTAATGGTATAAAGAAGATCGATCATGCTTGCCAGAATATGGATGGCATTGCGGTTGCCGAAATTTCCGAAAGAGTGTCCCCCTTCTGTGGCAACACTTACTTTGTAACGGTGGGAACCCACTGCTTTGCAGACTATACGGTGCATACAGGTGGAATCCAGGGAAACAAATTTTTCCACTCTTTTTCCGTAATCGGACATGATCTTTCTGCTGCCTTTCAGATTTCCCAGACCTTCTTCACAGGAATTGGCAACAAAGAGGATCTTTTCCGCATCGGCAGGCAGATGATCTTTATAATATTTTGCACATACCATAAGTACGGAAAGATTGGCGGTATCGTCACATACGCCGGGGGAGTGGATGAACCCGTCCTTTTCAATGACCGGCATGGGTGTCATATCCGGGAACACGGTATCGGTATGGGACATCATAACGGTAAAGGTGTCATTGGAGGCAAGGTCAAGATTTACGGGAGCAAGGACATTGAGTGCATCGTCGATCATTACATTGCTGAAGCCATTTTTCTCAAACCAGTTTTTACAGTATTCCGCACGTTTTTCTTCGTGATGGGAGGGGGCGGGAATATTGCAGAGATCTCTGACGATCTGCAATGCTTCAAGGTGGAGTTTTTCCGCTTCTTTGATCATTTCAGGTGTGATAGCCATTTTTATATCCTTTATTTTTACATATTTTCCAGCATGAGCTCAAATTCTTTCACCATTTCCGCAAGTGTTCCGGAAGAGGTGATGCCGCTTCCCAGGGTAAAGGTTCCGGCAAAATTGTGACAGCGCAGAATGGAAACAAGTTCCTTTATTTCCCCGTTGCCTTTGGTGAGAGAGGTTGCTGTACCATCCCATTTGGCATCATTGATGTCCAGCTGACCGATGCTTTTGATGAATCTTCCTATACGGTAGGAAGCCAGGAAGGGGTGTTCATTTGCCTTGACAAAACCGGCAGGATTGAAACACGCTTTTGCTTCATATTTATCCCTGAATACCGCAAGAGCAGAAGAAAATCTTTTTGCTGTTTCATTGGTATTGCGGAAAAGAACTTTCAAACCTTCTTTTACTGCCATTTCCCCTTCCGCTGCCGCATACATGGGCAGGATAAGGGTGGTAATGGAAACATTTTTCACTTTGGCAAGGAATCCAGCCATATCGTCCGGGATCACATCCACACTTAAAGCACTTACCTTGATGCCCTCTTCTTTCAGTTCTTCCACAGCCTTTTTCAACTTTACTTCCGGAAGGAACGCGCACGCTTTCCCCTGAAGATAGTCAAGTTCGATATTGCTGATGCCTGCTTTTTGCAGATTTTCCACCATTTCCGGAATGTATCTTCCTGCCAGACGGGAGGAAACGGAAAGAGTAAAGGATTCTTTTGCCATTTTATCTGCGAAAATAGCGGCACGCTGTCTTACGCAGTCGGCACATTCCGGATTGTCGCAGAGGACGAAGGCGGGATCTTTCTTTCCCAGAGCAAGGGCAATATCAAAAAGATCTTTTGCTTTGATCAGGCGGATCTGGGATGTTCCGATACGCCTGACTGTCATTTTACCGCTTTCCCGGAAATAATGGTCGATCCCGATAAAATCCCTGTGGGGACCGGGATAAAATTTCCAGCTCTTTTCGATCTTCTCTCCGCCGGGAAGAGTGAAGACTGCTTTTGTCGTATTGAGATAAGGCAGTTCCAGAAGAGCTTCCACCCCGTGCAGCGTGGTATTGCGGTCCTGATCCACCCCCATAAGACAGATGTATCCGCCCATATCCGCCAACCGGGTGAAGGGGGTATCTTTTCCGTGAGCTGTTTCGGCCTTCCAGTGGTCGGCAAGAAGACTTGCTGCATCCTTTCCGATGGCGGCAAGAGTTCCCACAGGACAGGGGTCGATGACGGCATCCGGATGTTTTTTCACTACATCCGTAAGGATCCCAAGGGAACCGAAAATGGGAACAAGGAGAGTTCCCCCTTTTCCCAGAACATCCAGAAAGGCATTGATTACATTTTCCGGACCGCCTTCCACTCCGCCAAGACTTAAGAATGAGCTGTGAAGCAATACTTTATCGCCGGAAGCAAGTCCGGCTTTTTTCAATTCTTCCGCAAGAAATTCTTTTGTCATTTCTGCCATAATATTTTCTCCTTATATATGTTATATTTTTTATTGCCTCTTTATCAATATTCCGCCACGATCCGGCAGGGAAGCTGGGTTATGGAGGGTATTTTCGGGAAAAGAACGGTAAGAAGTACAGGTTTTTCCGGAAGTTTATACAGATTTACCGGTATACATACTGTACTTATCCCTGCTTCAAAAAGTTTGAGAAATACTCCGTGAAGAGCCTGACTTTCATAAATATCCGAAACGATAAGTTTGTATCCGCTTTTTATGATCCAATCCACAGCATCCATGGAAAGATATACACTGCGTGATTCAATATCCCTGGGGTTGATTTCCCCCAGTGCATTGAGGATAAGAGCTTTGCTTTTGGTTGTTGACGCCGGGATTTTCTTTTCCAGATCTTCTGCGGTGACAGCACCATCTCCGCTTTTTTTATTGAACCTTATCACATCTGCCGGGATCCTGTAAAGATCTTCCACCGGATACTTTGCCGCATCCATTCCGTCATCGGTTTCGGCGATATGACCGGGAAAATCAATATAGGAGCCGCACATACTGTCGTGAGTGAACTTATAAACCACTCCCGTATATTTTGTAAGACCGGACTGGAGATGGATCTCCTTTTTTTCAAATGACGGCGGGAATCTTTCCCCGTTGAAGTCCCATGTAAGATCAACAATATTCATCTCAAATTCATTTCCTTGATTGATTGCATGAAAAATTATCCTCATACAATATAAGGCATGAAGCCCTACTTATCAAATCTTCAATGCTTTTTCAGGGGATTTTTTTGAAAATTATCCGTGTACGCCCGTATAAAACAGAAGTTCTGCCGTTTCTGCAATGCCGGGATCTTCCGATATTTTCAGTCCATTTTTTTCAGCAATGCGGCGTACGCCCCGTCATGGTACCTGGCAGGGAAAAGAAGTTTACCGGCAACAAGAGAGAATTCCCTGTGTTCTTCAAGAAATTTTCCGATCTGTTCCGTATCTTCCTCTTTTTCAATACTGCATGTGGAATACAATAGAAACCCGCCTTTTTTCACAAGGGGGACAAGGGAGGCAAGGATCTCTTTCTGCAAAGAAACCAGTTCCTGTAATTTCTTTTCATTGAATCGCCACGGTGCATCAGGTCTGCGGCGGATGACACCCGTATTGGAACAGGGGACATCCGCAAGAATCAGGTCGAAACTTTCCGCAGAAAAATAGCTTTCCTGTGCGGCAAGATGTTTCACACTGCTGCGGATACCGGCTCTTTTGAAGTTTACATTCATTAAAGTACACCGCTGTTTTGACCGGTCTGCGGCAATGATCTTTGCTCCTTTATCCGTTGTAAGATCTGCCAGCATGAGAGTTTTACCGCCGGGCGCGGCACAGCAATCCAGCACTTTGCCTGTTATCACACCGTCAGGAAATGCTTCTTTTGCCAGTTGAATACTTAAAGATGTTGCCGGATCCTGTACATACACTTTGCCGGATTCCTGCATACGGTCGGCAAAAAACTCTTTCACAGAGGAAAATTCAAAGAAGGGAAAGGGCAGCTCCTTTTCCAGAAAGGAGGGGACAGGAACTGCTCCATATTTATCCAGTTCCTCTTTTGTCAGTTCCTCCCGCATACGGAAACAGGGCGGGGGATTGCTTGCAAAATGGGAAATGATCTCCTGTGTCTTTTCCGCACCGTGATCTTTCAGATATTTTCTGTATAAAGTATCCGGGAAACGCTTTTCCTCACATCTCTCTTTATCCGGGGCTCTCAAAACAGCCCGCAGAAGAGCATTGATAAAGGAACTTCTGCCTCTGCCGTATTTGTTTTTTGTGTAATCCACAGCCACATTCACGGCAGATTCAGCGGCGATCCCGGTCTGGTACAATGCCTGGGTTATGGCACATTGCAGAATGATGCGCACCTCTTTATGCACATCCCCTTTTTTTGCAAATTTGCGGATGAGATTATCCACAAATCCCTTATGCCGGAAATATTCAAAAAGCAGGGAGGAAACGGCAGGTTTGATGGCCCTGCCGTTATATCCTTCTTTCTGATCCAGTTCATCCAGAGCATCCAGACAATCATCCAGAGTTGCACCGTCCTCCCAGGCTGTGAGAGCATCGCATGCCGCCTCCAGGATCTTTTCCGAGATCATGTTCCTTTTTGCCATTTTCAACTGCCTTTCTTATCAGAGAGTGAGAAGGACAAGTTTATCCGGCAGGAAGTAGGAAAGATTCAGACGCACGTCATTTTCAAATTTCCCGGCAGGATAAGAGGTCCATCTTTCCCCTTTTTCCAGATATTCGATCCTTTCCAGACCGAAAAGGATCTGTTTTTTGCCCTGGAAGAGGGAGAGGGGGACTGTAAATGTACTTTTCCAAGCCCCGGAGAGTTCTTCCTTTGTGAAGGTGCATATACCGGTAGTATCTGCTACTTCATTGGTCTTTCTGGCAAGTCCGTTTCCTACAAGATAGGGGAAGGTGAGGCCTTCCACATCCATGGCATAGATCTTGGTGAATTCATCTTCGATATCGTCGTTATCCTGACAGATGACTTCGATATGCAAATTGGAATCATCCTTTTCCGCTTTCCATTTGAGTTTGCCGTTTTCATACCATGTGGAAAGAACACATTTTTCTGTATCGGGATTTTCTGCAAAATTACGGAAGGAGATACCGGAGGCAAGAGCTTTTCTGCATTCTCTGAAATCATCAAGGACGATATTTTTGAGGATGTTCTTTCTCCACTGCAATTTTTCTTCGTAGAACTTATAGACTTCCGCTTCGGAATGGTAGCCCAGACGGGAATCGTTTTTGCAGAGAACGGTCATCTTATCCGTGTTTTCCATTTCTTCATAAACGATTTTTTCCATAGCATCAAGGAGCTCTTCATAATTTTCCGCCCCTTCAAAAAGCTGCTGGCGGTACATGTAGAATTTGAAGATATTTGCGGCTGTGGCAAACTGTATATCCATGGCATTGGCTACAGAAAGCTCCTCTTTGCATGTGGAATCATTCTGGAACTCTTTGCCGATCGCCTGCAATTTCTTATTGCCTTCCGTCCACAGTTTGCTCATCTTCTGCAAAAGGAGACTTGCTTCACCGGCGGTATGGGTCTTCATACATTCGCCCAGAGTATCGCCGGTAGGCATTGCGTCAGGTTTCCAGGATCTTGTAAGCTGTTTTCTTGCACGTTTCAGGTGCAGGGGCCAGACGATACCGTCGTGGACAGGTCCGTAATACTGGAACTGGTTGTCCATGGGATAGTTGCTGTATGCTTCTTCAAAAAGTTTCCAGACCTCTGCAATTTCCTTTTCTTTACCGGGCCATTCGGGAGCGGCAAGACGGGTGAGGAAATCCATTTCTGTTCCTTTGAAATCTTCTGTGGCAAGCATACCGGAAGCACGGTTCATCAGACCGGGATAGTTTCCGAAATACCAGCACATGATTACATGTTCCACACCCAGAGCCTTCATGGCTTTGTATTTTTCATAGAGGAGTCCGGGGGCAGGAACATAGGGGATGGTTGCATCTTCATGGGAACAAGCCACCTGAAGTTTTGCAGCAAAACCGCATTTGTTTCTGGCGGATTCCGCCATTCTTGCGAAACGGTCGGAGGGACCGGCACAGGAGAGCCAGTAGTCACCGCCGGTATGCAGTTTGCCCAGCTGCATCTTGGAACAGCCGGATTCAAAGTTGTAGGCAAGACTGATATCTTTGGTAAGTTTGTTGGGCAGTTTGAAGATCCAGGGAGCGTGCTGGACGGGGTTGGGCTGATAGAGCCAGGAAATAAGTTCGGCTTCCGGATTGGCATCCCGCATCCCTTTGCACATGGGCCCGAGTGTATTGCTGATAATGTCATCCACATCCCAGTCACACTCTTTTTTACAGGGGACTTTTCCGGAGAGGGAGGATGTGGGCAGTGTACTCAGACAGCTTGTGGTACGTTCCCCGTGGGAGATACTCAAGATACCGCCAAGACCGGGTACTTCACTGAAAAGGTAGTTGGTACATTCATAAAGATACTGTCTTGCCGCTTCGGATTTGGGACAGAAACTGCTTTCTTCCCCGTAACCGCTCTGCAAGGCGTATGTGGTGCCGGGGCCGCCCATTTCCGGATGTCCTTCAGGAATGGGATTGCCTTTACTCTTCCAGCTGGCAGGTTCAATACAGAACGCCCAGGTTTTGATTCCGTAACGGAGGCATTTTGCCACGGTCTGCCGCAGTTTGGCAAGACGGCGGGCTGCATCCGGATTCTGGGGACGGAAGGAGGTTTTGCAGATGTCTTTAAAAGTAATGGTCAGCCACAATCCATTGACGCCTTCTCTGGCAAGACGGCTCAAATATTCTTCCGGATAGTAATCAATATCGTTCATCAATTCGTCGATATTGAAGGGAGGGCGTTTGATGGGACCGAAGAAGCAGCGGGAAATACGGTTTTTCAGCCAGTATTTTTTTGTTTCCACGCCGATGGCAAGATAGGGGGTGCAAAGTTCCGCGATACGATCCATGAAACGGTAAATACCTCTGCGGATACCTTCTCTTTCATTGGATTCCAGCGTGATACCGTCTTCTTTCACAGTGATACGGAAATCTTCGCCCTGGAGTTCGGAATCATCGGATTTTCTGATGACAACACTCAACCCTTTGCCGGAGGGAATACCGGCTTCTTTGAAGAATCTTTCCAAATCGAAAAGGGCGGTCTCCAATCTTTTTTCCGTATCGGGGAATGTAAAGGAAACATTCAACCCATTGAGGAGGGAAATTGTACCGGGAGTCTGAATGGCGCTGTCATCTCTGTGGGGGGTGAACACCACATGTTTTTTCAGCTCTTTAATGAATGCCAGTTCCCCCTGGGGGAAGGGCGGCGGCAGATTTTCTGCTGCATAAATCCTGTTCATAAGTATGGATCCTTTTTTGTTATTTATAGGTGTGTTGAAATATACATAAAAAATATAGAGCAAAAACAGAGAAAATCAAGGCAGAAATAAAGAAAATACCTCATTTGTCCCTGTATGAAGCCCTGTTTATGTTTTTTGATTCTTTTTCAGAACTCCGCACCGCTTAAAGTCAGAGAGGGCATCCTGCGGAAAAGTTTTATGCAGAGATCCTTTGCCCGGAAAGATTTCGGGTCAAGGAGAAAGGCTTTGCAGGCGAAACGGGAGGCATCGGAAATTTTTCCTTCCCGGTAGAGTCTTTCCCCTTCAAGAGCAAAACGCATACTTTTCAGTCTGTCTTCCGGACGGATCACTTTGTAAACTGTATAGACGCTGCTGATGTTGAATGGGGTCGGAAGCCCCTTTTTTCTGCGGGGCGGTTCTATTTTGCAGAAATACCGCAATTTTTCCGGCATATACCGCATAAGTACAACGGGGGAATCCGCCTTGAGTTTCACTGCATTGGCAATATACCTTTCCGAATAGATGTGCGGCTCACCCAGATATCCGGCATTATGTACGACAAAATCCGCTTTCAGGTCGTTGCAGAACTTTGCAAATTCTCTTTCGGTTCCGTGATAAAGCAGTTTGAGATAGGTTTCCGATGGTTTCCTGATCCGTTCCAGTCCGAACTGCGGCTGCATGGCAATGGCGCAGGAGGCATAACATTTCAGCATGGGACCTACGGTAAAATCGGTGATGACACACTTGTTTTTTACCTTTTCCATCCGGAACCAGCGGATGAGTTCTGCCGTCTGTTTCAGATGTACATCACTGGAATAGACCCTGTTGCCCAGAAGGGATACCAGCGTTTCCAGAATAAGGACAAAGCAGATAAAGAGTGACGGAAGTTTCCGTAAAACACGCAGAAAAACAAGTTTCCTTTTTGTCGCGGAAGGATCGTTCGATTCTTCATCATATTTTTCCTTCAGAAGTTCTGAAAGGATTTTGAGCAGCATGGTAAGCCCCACAGACAGGAAGATAATGAGAAATTCGTGATATCTTACCACATAGATGAAGCCAATGAAAAAGATAAGGATGCTGATATGGAAAAAGCCTGTATCGGAAAATTGTTTTTTCAATTTTTCCGCACCTCTGCTGAATAACGGCAGAAGAAGCAGTAAAAGAAAATAGCCCCCCAGGGCAACCGGAAGGGAAAGAAGTTCACCAATGACTTTGAATCCGCCTTTGAACGTAACGGGGCCGGTAAAAAGAGTTATGGCAGGAAACATGGTGCGTAATATTTTCCAGTCGGCAGAGTGCATGGCGGGAGTCCACAGCATTCTGGCATCATAGGAGAGTTTTGAAGGATCGGAAGGTTTGACATTGTTGAAAAGGATCTTTGCTTTGGTCAGTTCTGAAAAGTGACTGTATGCGGAAAGATACTGGGGCGTTTTGATAAAAAGATGCCAGGAACCGTAAAGGGCGGCGGTAAAGAGAAGGACATACAGAAGTCTTTTCCCCGTGCTGAAGGAGTATTTCTGCGCAAGAACGGCAAAAAAGATGAGGGAGGGAAGAAGGACAGTGACAAGGGGGGACATGATCATTAAATAGGTCTGATTGAAAGGGACAAGGAGCGCATTGAGGATGGCGGCACTTGCTGTTATGATCCAGGCATAGAGTCTTTCCTTTGCCATATTTCCTGTAAAGGCGTAGCGGACAAGTTCAAACAGCACAAAATAACTGAATAATCCCAGGGAAAGATCCCAGAAAGCAAAAGCACAGAAAGAACACAGGAAAAGCAGAAGATATTTCCAGCGGGCATCTTTTTTGTATATGGAAAACAGTATCAGCAGAAATGCAGTGATAAAGGGCATGGCAAAGTTGCCTCTTATAATATCCTGGCCGGTACTCCTGGCAATGGCGGAAATGGCAACAGCGTGGAATATCCCCCCGGAAAGAGCCTGTTTCCTGCTGCATCCGAGAGTCAGGAGCAGAAGAAATATAAAGCCGGAAGACAGACTCATCCACAACCGCAGTTCCACGGGAACAAAAAATGCCAGATCCGGATTGTCCTGATACTGCAGTTGCTCTTTTGTTGCTTCCGGCGCACCGAATACTGCCTTTTTTATTCTGTACGACCATCCCAGAAACCATTCCAGCCCCATGATCATCTGCCGGTAGGGGGCAATATCTTCCAACCCGTGCAGATCATACGCTTTGGCCGGGATCTTTTTACCTGCGGCAATATCCTGGGTATAACTGAACATCATGGCACACTCGATGGTGTAGGGCATGAAATGCGTATATCTTACCGGCAGGAATTTTCTTGTGAAAGAGGTCTTTTCCACACCGGATACCCCCATGATTTTTGCCATGTTTTCCGCTTCCCTGTTGTAGTTATGTGTCCGCATGGCAAAGGCGGTAAAGACGCATAGAATAAAAAGAATAATGACGGAAAAAATATATTTTTTACGGGATGACTGTGGGGGACAAGGTGTTGTCATAAGTGTTTTCTCCTGCCTTGGGATGAAGGAATATTCATACTTTCCCTGTATTTCATTACGGTTCTTCTTGCCACATCATAGCCTTTCTCTTTCAGCATACGGGATAAGGTATCATCGGAAAGTGGTTTGGAGGGATCTTCGTCTGCGATCATTTCCCGGATCATTTCCATGATGGAAAGGCGGGAGGTCTCCTCGCCGCTGGCGGCGGTGTAGCCGGTGGTGAAAAAATATCTGAACTCAAAAACACCCTGCGGTGTGAGCATATATTTCCGGTTGCAGCCTCTGCTTATGGTGGAGTCATCCAATCCGAGTTTATCTGCCGCCTGATGCATGGTGAAGGGCTTGAGACTGCCGCCGTTTTTCATAAATTCATACTGTTCGGAAACAATAAGGGAAGCGATCCTCAATATGGTGGCGGATCGGTGTTCCAGTTCATAGATGGCATTTTCCCCCTCTGCGGTTTTTTCCCGGAAGTAGGCTTTATCTTCTGCGGAAAGGGAGGGATCTTTGATAATATCATCATAAACATGGGAAAAATACAGCTTGGGAGTCCTTCTGTCATTGAGTGTGATTTTAAATTCGCTTCCGGAATCTTCCACGATCACGTCCGGTATGATGCTGTTTACCGTTTCTTCTGTATAATTCCCGGCAGGGTGCGGATCCAGTTTCCGCAACTCATCTATAAGCGACCCCAGTTTTTCCATGGGGATCTTCATGGAGGAAGCGATGAAGGGGAGACGGTTTTTTGCCAGATCTTCCAGATGGTTCCTTATAAGTTTTTCCAGATAGTGATTCCGGATCTTTTTTCTGTGCAGCTGCAGGAGCAGACATCCGGAAAGATCCCCTGCTGCAATTCCGGGCGGATCAAAACTCTGTACAAGAACAAGAGCTTTTTCCGCTTCGGAAAGTGTGATATCCGCCATCTGGGCAATATCGGAGACAGGATCGGTAAAGTATCCATTCTTTTCCAGTGAGCCGATAATATATTCCGCCCCTCTTTTTATATCCGGAGGTGCATCGGAAAAGGAGAGCTGTTCCATAAGAAAATCTTTCAGTGTGGTTTTCTGCGTCAGGGAATCAAAGAAGTAGTCTTTTTTATCTGCCGCATCCTCATTACAGGAAGCGTCTGAAAAAGAAGCATCTTCCCATTCCGCAGGAGTTTGGGCAAGATCTTCCAGATATTCGTCCCACTCTTTTTCCCTTTCCGGGGCAAGCATATTTTCTTCTGCCGGAAAGATTTTATCCGGATCACTGCTCTCATACTGCCAGTTTTCCGCAAAACTTTCTGTATCTTCCCCCTCTGCGGAATCCTCTTTTTCTTTCCGCTGATCTTTTTCAATACTTGCAGCGGCTTCTTCCAGTGCCAGAGGATCGCTTGTTCCGGAAAGTTCCAGCAAAGGATTATTGTTTACCAGTTCCTGAAGGACATTTTCCAGTTCTGCGGAGGAGGATTCCAGGATCTTGACAGAATGAAGCATCTGGGCAGACAGTTTCTGTGTCTGTACCATTTTTCCTGTCTGAACAGGATCCTGTATAAATGCCTGTGATGGATTTGCTGCCATTATTCCGTAAAAAGTTGAAAAAGTTCTGATTTTATTTTGCAAAAAACGAAAAGTGTACTATAATATACGGGACGGCAGAGAAAAAGCAAACGGAAAATATGTTCAGCGGCTGTTGTAAAAGCATTTTTTATGCCAATTTTGTGTCTCTTTTGAAAAAAAGGGCGGTTTGTTCCGTTTTTTTTCTGTGATGCCCGCAGTTTTGTAAAAAAGTTTTTGGAGAAGAATATATATGGGAGATTTCGGGATAACTGTTTTAGGCAGCGGCAGCAGCGGCAATGCCAGTATCATCCATGGACCGGGCGGCAAGATCCTTCTGGATGCCGGATTCAGTGCAAAGGAACTGGAAAAACGTATGCAGGAACGTTCCATTGAGCCGGAAAGCGTCCGGGCTGTTCTGATCACCCATGAACATGGAGATCATACCAAAGGATGCCGGGTCTTTGCCGACCGTTACGGGATCGATGTATATATGACAGGGCCCGTATGCCGTATAGCGGAAAAAAATAAATTTCTTCCGGAGAACCGTGTCATTTTTTCCCCGGGGGATTCCTTTGAACTTTGCGGAGTATATGTGGGAGCCTTTACTCTTCCCCATGATGCCATGGATACTGTGGGGTTCGTTTTTGAGTATAACGGGGAGAAAATCGGGATCGCAACTGACCTGGGGCATGTGAACAGTCTCATAAAAGAAAGACTCAGAGGCTGTTCTCTTATCATGCTGGAATCCAACCATGATCCGGATATATTGCGGAATTCTGACCGCGCCCTTTCCCTGAAACGGCGTATCCTTTCCCGGCACGGGCATCTTTGTAATGCGGATGCCTGCGCCGCTCTGGAAGAGATCATTACGGAAAAGACCCGCAAGATCATTCTCGCCCATATAAGTCACGAATGTAACCGGGAAGAGATCGCTCAGCAGTATGCTGCAAATCTGCTGGCAAGACTCAACAGAGAGGATATCATACTGCGTGTTGCGTTGCAGAGCGCACCCCTGGAGTCTTTTTTTCTCCTGTGAAAAAGAATAGACTGCAAATAACAATGAAAAGACGGAATACTTGAGCAATGGATGCCGATCAGCAAACAAAAAAACAGAATTTTTCCTTCGGGGAAGAAGAATATATAGCACAGGAAACCGGTAAACTGAAAATCGCCTGCCACAGATGCGGACAGAAACTGGATGTGACAAGCTGTGAGCCTTTTTCTGTCGTTGCCTGTCCCCATTGCCGGACCTCCCTTATTGTACCGCGCTGGTTTGATTCCTATCTTCTGGAAGAGATCGTGGGAGAGGGGGGGATGGCTACTGTATACCGGGCGTTGGATCCGGCTCTTGACCGGGAAGTAGCGGTAAAAGTACTGCGGCTCACGGAAGAATCCGACGAAAATTTCCGGGAACTGTTTCTGCGGGAGGCAAGGACGGCAGCCTCGATCAACCATCAGGCGGTCATTGCGGTATATACCTGCGCCGTTGCAGAGGATTCCCCCTATATCGTTATGGAGTATATGGGCGGCGGTTCGCTGGAAAAGATCCTGGAAAAAAATCCCGGAAAACTGGATATTCTCCAGGTATGCAAATGGATCCTGGATGTGGCGGGCGGTCTGGAACGGGCTGCCAGACACGGGATCATACATCATGACATCAAGCCGGCAAATATCATGACGGACAGTGACGGCAACGTGAAGATCGGTGACTTCGGTATCGCCCAGAAAAGATTTGAAAAATTTTCTTCCCTTCCCGGAACAGAAAATGCCTGGGGCAGTCCTTTCTACGTCAGTCCGGAAAAGGCAAAGGACGGGACGGAATCTTTTTCCGGGGATATTTACAGCCTCGGTGCGGCGTTTTATCATCTGCTTACAGGTGTGCCGCCTTTCCATGAGTATGAAGATCTGGAAGAACTTGTTTATGCCCGTATTGATAAAGAACCTCTTCCGCCTTCCGCGATCCGGAAGGATATCCCCGGGGAACTTTCCCTTATTGTAATGAATATGATGGCACGGGATCCCCGTATGCGTCCCGGGTATCAGGAGATCCGGGCATCTCTTGCCTCCTTCATTAAAAATGCGGAAAAAACGGTTCATTCTGTGCCGGAATCTTATGAAAATGCTTCTTCAGCTTCCGGCAGCGGGTCAGAAGGACCGGAAGGAAAAAAAGAACCTGCCTTCCCGGAGAAAAATGAAAATATTTCCGGCAGGGAAGAAAAAGCAATACCGGAAGAAAATAAAGGATCAGGGCGTTTTACTGCTCTCCGGAACGGGATTACCGGGATCTTTGCCGCCGCAGTCGTCTTTATACTCTCTTTCCTGTTTTTCCGTATGCTTTTTTCTTTTCTGAAAGGTTGACAGATCATGAAAAGAAAGTCGTTACAGCTTTTTCTTTCCGGTATTTTCCTTCCGGCAGGAGTTTTTTTTCTGTTTTTCCTGTGTGAATTCGGAGGCCTTTTCCAGAAAAACAACACAGAGCAGAAAAAGGTTCTGCATGTATCCATAGGTAAAAGGATCACCTCCCTTGACCCGGCATTGGCAAGCGACAGTTACAGTCAGAAACTTGTCAGTGCAATATTTGATACTCCGTTGCAATATGTTTATACAAAGAAAACTCCGGTACAGCTGGAGTGCGGTATGCTGGAAAAGATGCCGGAAATTTCTGCTGACGGGAAGAAACTTCTTCTGACATTGCGGAAAGATCTTTATTTCCATGAAAAAAAGTGTTTTCCGGATAAAAAATCAAGGAAAGTAACGGCGGAAGACTTGCGTTTTTCCATTCTGCGTCTTGCAGACCCCCGTCTGATGTCCGGGGGATATTTTCTGATCCGGGGAAAGATCGTTGGATTGGATAAATTCAGAATGGAGGCGGAGAAAACTCCACCGGGGGATTTTTCCGCCTATAAAAAAGAGTATGCCGGATTGCGGGTTCTTGATGAACATACTCTTGCAATCACTTTGACCAAATCCGATCCCCGGTTTATTTATGCGCTTGCCATGCCCTTTTTCTCTGTGGTGTCCGGAAAATGTGCGGAATATTACAAGGAGGAGTTTGCCGATCATCCTGTGGGCAGCGGTGCATTTATGATGAAAGAGTGGACAAAAGATCACCGGATGATCCTGGAAAAATATCCGCATTACCGTAAGGAATATTATAACGGGGAGAAGAATATTCCTCTGCCTTACCTTGACAGAGTGGAATGTTATTTTGTGCGTCAGGATCTGGCTGCCTGGCTGATGTTTTTACAGGGAAAACTGGATTACTGCAATCTTGACGGGGAAAAATTTGATGCTGTGGCGGATGCTTCCGGCAATCTTATTCCTGCTTTGCGTAAACGGGGGATAAAGTTGCTTTCCGCACCCTTTTTTGAGGTGACTTACATTGGTTTTCATTTCGGCGATCAAAGATTGGCAAACAATAAAAAATTGCGTCAGGCCATTTCCCTTGCCTTTGATAAGGAGTTCCGTAAAGAAAGTTCCAACGGCAGACTTATGAAAATATATTCCCCCATTCCTTCCGGAGTTGCGGGTGCATTGGAAAATGAGAAAGGCTCTTACGGGGAAAAAGATCTGCAAAAAGCAAAGAATTTGCTTGCAGAAGCAGGCTACCCGGGTGGGATAGATCCGGCAACAGGGAAAAACCTTGTGTTTACTTTCGATCAGGCAGGCGGGGAAACTTTTTTCCGTCAGACTGCGGAAATGCTTGCTTCCGATATGAAAAAAATCGGCATTGAGATCACGCCTGTATTCAATAACCGTGCCAGATTTTTCCAGAGATTACGGCAGAATCAGGTGCAGTTGTTCCGTCTGTCCTGGGTGGGGGATTACCCGGATGCGGAAAATTTCTTCCAGCTTTTTTACAGTTCCAATGCGGGCAGCTGCAACAGGGCATCTTACAGAAACAAACTCTTTGACGCCATGTATGAGGAGATCCTTGAGATGAAAGATTCTCCGCAGAGAACGGCAAAGTATGAGAAAATGACCCGTTTTCTTATGGAAGAGTGTCCCTGGATCTTTGAAAGCCGTCCCACTGCCTTTATATTGGTGCATCCCTGGGTGAAAAATCTTTTCCACCATGATTTCATCTTTTCCAACTGGAAATATCTGGACATCGAATCCGGTCAGAGAAATGAGATGAAAAAAACTTACCGTCCCATCCCCATGAGTGAACTGCGGAAGTAAGATGTACGGATGTGTACGGATGGGTACGGAGAAAAATACGTTAAATAAAAAAGGGGCTGTTGCAAAAATGTTTTGCGGGGAAGACACCTTTTTGAAAAAAGGTTCTCTTCCCCGCCCCCCATCTTCCAAAAACTTTTGACGGAATTGCTTTTATCGTCACGATAAAAACAATTCCAACTTTTTTT
>JAZKZE010000019.1:0-2592 GCA_045612485.1 Victivallales bacterium
CCGGACAGGTGGTCATGCATGCCCATTTGCACATCGTCCCCCGCTGGACAGATGACTCTTTCCACTGGAACTGGCGTCAGCTGAAATATGAGTCTGATGATGTGCGTAATGAAATGGCGGAAAAACTGAAAAAAGCCTTCAAACTTTCTTCCGAAGGCGAAGAAAAAGAGTGAGAAAAAACAGGATACTTTTTTATGATGACTGAACAGCGTTATGATTTCCGTAAAGAATTGAACGAAGTCCACAAAAAGGACCGGAGAGATTCCAAAGCCGTCCCGGCAAAAAATGAGATCGTCATTGACGATTCCTGGAGTATTGTGATCCCTGCAAATGCCGGAAGAGTCATTGATTGTGCAGCACAGGATTTGCAGGATTATTTCCGTGTAAGCATGAATATCAATCTTCCGCTGGTGGAAAAAGCTCCCAAGGGGAAGGCGATCGTTCTTTCCGTCAAAGCGGACAAAAAGAAGGTGAAACGCTCCTATAAATTTGAAGTGACAGCCAATAAAGTAGCCATTACCGGAACGGATCCGGAAGGAGTGGGGCAGGGGTGTTATTTTATTGAAGATCTGATGAATTTAAGAAGTGCTCCCTTTCTTGAAAAACAGAGTATCTTCCGTGAGCCTGTCTTCAGTCCCCGTATGACCCACTCCGGCTGGGGCCTTGACCAGTTCCCTGACAGTCACCTGAACGCCATAGCCCATGCCGGATTTGATTCTGTGCTTCTCTTTGTAAAAGCCCCCAATCTTACTACTCACGGTTTTATGGATTTCAATGATTTGATCGACCGCTGCGAAAAATATGGTCTGGGAGTATATTTTTACAGTTATCTTCCCAGTTTCAAAAGTCCGGATGATCCGGATGCTGAAGCCTTCTTCGATGCCAGTTACGGTGCTGTATTCAAGGAAAGTCCCAAAGCAAAAGGGCTTATCCTTGTAGGCGAAAGCTGCAGTTTTCCCAGTAAGGACCAGCGTACAAACGGTCGGGATTGGCGTGACCGCAATACCGGGATCGTGGATGGCAGACCCTGTCCGGGGGCGTTCCCCTGTTCTGATTATCCGGACTGGCTCAATGCTGTAAGAAAGGCTGTTTTTAAATACAAGCCGGACGCGGATATCGTGTTCTGGACTTACAACTGGGGACGGGCTCCGGAAAAAGACCGTATAGCTCTTATCAATGCGTTGCCTCCGGATGTTTCTCTGGAAGTAACTTTCGAGATGTTTGAGCTTATAAAAAAGTACCCCAATCACCAGATGGTACAGCCGGACTACTCCATAACCTTCCCCGGTCCCGGCTTCTATTTTACTTCGGAAGCCATTGCCGCAAAGAAACGCAATCTGCGTCTTTATACCATGGCAAATACAGCCGGACGCACCTGGGACTTTGGAGTTGTTCCCTATATTCCCGCGCCTTTCCAGTGGTTCCGCCGGTTCAATGCCATGCTGGAAGCCCATGAAAACTGGGGGCTTTCCGGTGTGATGGATTCTCATCATTACGGTTGGTTCCCCTCCGAGATCTGTGAGTGTGCAAAATGGAGTTTCTGGAAACCCGCCGTAAATATGGAAGAGATGCTGGAAAAGATCGCCATCCGTGATTTCGGTAAAGCCGCTGCAAAAGATGTTGTGAAAGCATGGCAGTACTGGAGTAAGGCGATGGATTCCTATACCCCCGGTTATGATGACCAGGCTGGACCTCTGCGTGTAGGCCCTTCCTATCCCTTTATTTTCCACCCTGTACTCTATCCCCATACAGAACAGAATATGGTATTCCCCACCTATCCCCAGTCTCCTGTGGGATCTGCCTGGGTACATACCATGTACCGCCCGGAACATGTTTACCAGATGTCTGCCTGCGGCCGCCGTATGCATGAAGATATCCGTATCATGAGTGATGCGTTGAAGATCTGGGAAAAAGGCAATGAGATCATGCGTAAAGCCCTTGCGAAAGTCCCTGCCGAAAAGCTGAAAAAAGCAAATCAGACTGCCGGAGTGGGATTCTTCTGCTGCAATACTATCCACACCATGATCAATACAAAGAAATGGTGGCTCCTCAATAAAAAACTGGAAGCGGAATATGATTTCGGCAAAGCCGGTAAAATGCTGGATGAGATGAATGAACTTCTGCTTGATGAGGAACAGAATGTCCGCAATACCATTCCTCTTGTGGAAGCCGACTCCCGGCTGGGCTGGGAAGCAAGTATGGATTATATGTGCGACAAGTGGCATCTGGAATGGAAACTCAAACAGATCGGCAATCTGATGGAAAATACCATTCCCACCTACCGCAGTTCTCTTTCTCTCACTCCCCGTATCTATGAGGAAGCGGAGGAAAGACGCCTTGCAAAAGAAAAAGCAGCCAAAAAGGCAGGGAAGAACTGTAAAAAGTAAAGCAAATAATCATCGTCACAATATACAAAAAAACGAACCCGAGAGAAAAACATGAAAATCGAACAGCGTTATGATTTCCGTAAGGAATTGAACGAAGTCCACAAAAAGGACCGGAGAGATTCCAAAGCCGTCCCGGCAAAAAATGAGATCGTCATTGACGATTCCTGGAGTATTGTGATCCCTGCAAATGCCGGAAGAGTCATTG
>JAZKZE010000020.1:0-8151 GCA_045612485.1 Victivallales bacterium
CTGCTGCAATGAGAGATGCGGCAGCAGCCATGAGAGCAACGATAAGAGTGTGTTTCATTTTCTTTTCCTTTCTTTTGAAAATTATTGTGTATCGTTATTGTGCTTTTCCGTTATGGGGATATTTGCCGGCTGCGTTGGAAACATTGACCTTTTTGGCACCGCTGACACTATCCACGCCTTTGGAGTATATATGGTGTTTCTCTCTGAAAATATCAAATACTCTTACATTTCCGCCCACAAAATACATATTGCATCCGGTTCTTCCGTTTCCATGCCAACCGTACATAGTGATGGCATCTGAATAATTTATTGAACAATGCCCGAAATGCAGCAGTGAAGGATTTTTTACAGTGGAGGGCTTGAAAAAATCCCCTTTATCCGCATTTGTCCCATTGGTCTTGTAGCCGGATGTGACCCAATCCTGTGAACCATAACAGAGATAACCGCACACGACATAATTGGTAAACGCATTGGGATTGGCATTGGGTTTGCTGTTCAGGTTTGCCCAGGGATGGTAACTCTGGGCAAGAGCGCAACGGATGCTTTTATGACTGTTACCGCTCCATACCCCGATCCCCAGATTGTCTTTGGAATAGGCAGTGGACCAGTTGGGATATTTCCGGTATTTATTGTAAGAACTTCCATACGCCCAGCCCTTGAACATATCCGCATAGGAAAGATGAAAGTAATAGACCTGCCGCATATTATTCACGCAGGCAATATTCTGGGCGGTTTTCCTTGCCCTGCCCAAAGCGGGAAGAAGCATGGAAGCAAGAATAGCAATAATAGCTATTACAACAAGTAGTTCGATCAAAGTAAAATTTTTGTACTGCATAAACACCACCCTTTCTTTATTTTCTTTACTTGTTTACTGCTGTTATGTTCTATTTTTTTACAATAGTATTTCAATCAATACGTTTTGCCGCTCCCGTACATATTTCATGGGCAGTAGTACCATTGCTTGCCGTACCGGGAGAAACATAAATACCATACTGCCACCCCCGGGAAGTAGCGGTAGTCTTCTTTGCTTTCATAATATCCACAGTATGGACATTTCCTGCCACAAAAAGGATATTCGCCCCTTTACCGCCTTTGCCGTGCCAGCCGTAAAAATTTTCATTGGAATATTGGGGGGCGCAATGACTCCAATGCAGTGTGGAGGGAAGTTTGGCTGTGGAGGGTTTGAAATACTGATTCCGGATGCCGATCCAGTTGTAGGTATCTCCGGAGATCCCTTTGCCGTAGCTTAATGCAGTACACAAGGGATAACTGGTAAAGGATGTACTGTTACTCCACCAGTTTGAAGCACCATAAGAATTTTTCACCTTCTGGGAAAAATTCCTGCCGGTAGTGCAATGCAGAACCTTACTGGGCCCCACACCGGCATTGACATTTACCCATGTTCCGATACCCAGATTCTGTTTACAGTAAGCAGCGACATAATTGGCGTATGTTCTTGTGGTAGAGTAAGAGTTGGCAAAAGCCCAGTCTTTGTAGGAATCTGCATAGGTATAGTGCATAAGAAACAGCTGACGCAAATTACTTTTACAGCTTACAGTACGCGCCATTTCCCTTGCTTTTCCCAGAGCCGGAAGAAGCATCCCGGCAAGAATGGCGATGATGGCTATAACAACAAGAAGTTCAATGAGAGTAAAATTTTTCTGCATGAATCTTTTCATTTTTCCAACTCCTCAGTTTATTGTTTGTAAATACAATAATAACACAGCAAAACGAAAATTCAATAGCCAAAATATGATATTTTACGCAAAATACATGACTGTAAACGCAAAACAGGGAAAAATCCTTACAGAAAAAAGGTTTTTACACATATTTTTATTTCTGTCAGAAAAAAATAAAAAGGATAAATACAGGAAGATACAGGAAAATCTTCCGTACTTATCCGGACAGCTCACGGCTTTGCCGTACAGGTCTTTTCTGTTCTGCTTTTTCAATCCCCGGCATGAAGTGGGGCATATTCCTGCAGAAGGCATCTCTTTATCTGAAAGAAGTCCCGCCGCTGCAGGGATGTTTGTTGGCCCAGGTGAGATACACGGAGATAAATTTACCAGTCCATTTGAAGGTATTAATATACAGTTCCCGTTTGATATCAAAAATCCTTGCGTGTCCGGCAACAAAAAGCATGGTGCTTCCGTAACCGCCTTTGCCGTGCCACCCTTTCAGGTAGGGATCGGAATAGGTATAGGTACAATGACTGTAATGAAGTACGGAAGGCGTCTTGGCGGTATCGTATTTAAAAAATCCGCCGTGAGCGCCTGTTCCCCCGTCTTTCACATCGGTTCCCAGCCAGTTGTAAGGAGGCTGTTTGGCATTGGTACCTTTGACAAGATTACCGCAGGTGGGATAGGTGGAAAAGTTATTATTGCCGTCATAGTAACCGCCGGCTTTCCCCACAGTAAGAGCGGTATTGCAGCGGAGGAATTTGGGGGACCTTGCACCCCGGTAGGTATATTGATATATTCCCAGACCGTAGTCTGTGGAATAGGCTTCCGGGTAGTTGCCGTAACGGCGTTTATATTTATTGCCGGTACCTTTATTGGGGGAGGCAAAAGCCCATTGACCGTAATTATCCGCATAGGCGATATGGCAATAATAAAGTTGTCTCATATTGGAAAGACAGTTGAGTGTTCTTGCGTGTTCTCTTGCTTTCCCCAGAGCAGGAAGGAGCATCCCGGCAAGAATGGCGATAATGGCAATAACAACAAGAAGTTCGATGAGGGTGAATGAAAAATGTTTTCCATGTTTTTCAGGGCTGTACATAAAATATACTCCTTTTTTCAAGTCGGTTGATATCGTATGATATACTCTCTGTTTGTATTTTATACCAACATCTGAAAAAAACAATAGGAAAAATTGCATATAACGAAAAAAAATGAAATATTTCTTCAAAAAAAGGAAAATACAGCTGCAAAATCCGGCAAAAACACTTATTCTGTAAATTGCCGGGGACTTTTTCCGGTCTGTTTTTTGAAAAAACGGCTGAAAGATTCCGCACAGGAAAAACCGCACAGATCAGCAACCTCCGAAATGAGAAGGGTATGGGAATGAAGAAGGGTTTTGGCATATTCAATTCTCTCTTTTGCCAGATACTCCACCGGACTCAAATGAAAATGTTTCTGAAAAAGGGTCTGCAAAGTTCTTTTGGAAACACCGGAAACTTCCACAAGTTTTTCCAGAGAAAGCAGAAATCCCTCCTGGGCAATATATTTAACGGCTTTCTGCAATACCGGCGGCATCGTACTGGAATTTTTCTGCCGTAAAAGTTCCTCCATAAGTTTGAGAAGCAGTATTCCCAGACGCTCATTGGAACCCTTTTCTTTGCGGATCTCCTCTTTCATTTCCAGCATAAGCTCTTTCACCGCATCCATATTGGTACAATGGATCACATTTCCGGAATTTCCCAGAACAGGAAGAAGGGCATTAATGATCTCATTGCGTTTCAGGATCAATCCCAGCCGGAAAAGAGGCTCCTCCTTTTTGACCCGGATCACAGCTTTTCCATTCAGTCCCCCACCTTCGATCCGGGGAATATGAAAATCCCCCGCCTGAAGAACCTCCATCCTGCCGTCAGCGTACTCATAATACATCTTACCGGAAACGATAAAGGTAAAAACAAAATCCGTATGCGGTTTATTTCCGGTAAAGGTACGGTTTTCCCAGAAGGAATCAAACCATGCCACAACTCCCGGGAAAGCGGAAAGGTGGGCGTTTTTCATATTGAGAAAAGTATTTTCCGCAAAATACCCGCCCCCGGGAAGGGGCCAGGAGGTATAACGGTGGATAAAATTAAGTTTATCAGCGTTATCTGTTTTATATTTTTCAGCCATAGTGCTTTCCCTTATGATTCCTTTTCCGGAAAATAAGATAGCACATATTCAGAAAAAATCAAATGATTAATACTTCCCCGGCAATACAGAAAATTGTCCCCGCAACCTGAAGGCAAGTCCATTTTTCCTTCAGGATGAATATACTGTAAAGATTGAAGGATGCAATACACGAACCAATGACCAATGGATAAGACACACATCCCGCCCCCGCCTTTGCCATGGCATCCAGTCCGGGATAAAGGAGAAGATAACTGGCAACCAGTCCAAAAAGATTCAATGTTAAGATATATTTCCACAAAACGGGTCTTTTCAACTCTGTCAGCAACATCTCTTTTGTATAGTTGCGGTATTTGGGATAACAATAAAAAATTGCGGCAAAAAGTGTTCCGCAACTGCTTATGAATGTCCTCCCCATACTGTTTAAATTTCTTGCATCCGGGAAATATGAGGGGATACTATTCAGACTTAAAGTGACTCCTGCCATAATAAATGCGGCAAAAGTAATTTTTTTCCACCCTTTTTCCTTTTCTTTATTTTCCTTTCCCAAGCCGAGAAGGATAAGTGCCAGAAGGAGAACTACCAATCCGGTTCCCCGCAGAATGGTCAATTTATCGCCGAAAAATATTACTCCTGTAAGAAAGGGAAAAATCAATGCAGTCTGAATAAAACACCAGATCACCCCGTTAGGCCCTTTCTGCATGGCAGAGGACATAAATTGCAGCATACAATAATTGATGGCACTGCCGGTAAAGTAACATCCGCCGGTAAAAAGCAGAACTTTGAGAGAAAGTTCCGCTTTCTGAAGGAAAAGGAAAAAGATGAGACTTATCAAGGCACTCAATATTCCGCTTACCAGCAGAAGAAATGCTGTATCACATTTCTTCCGGGGAGCATCGCTCATCACGATTCCGGTAAACGCCCAGCTTAAACCTACGGTAATAAGAGCAGGTATTGCAAAAAGCATTTTTATTTCCTTTCAAATTTCAGCATATATACGCCTGAATATATATCTTTGACGGGAAGAATGTATCTATCTTCCTCATCCTTTTCAAGTTCAATGACTTCCTCATCTTCCGGGAAACGTTCTGAAAGAGCTTTACAGAAGCATGAAGTACAACCCATTGGAAGAGAAAAGGAGATTTTTTCTGTTAAGGAATGGAAAAGGGCGAGAAGCATATAGATATTTCCTTCCTGATCTATTCCGGTATGCTGATAAATACCGGAGTCTTTTGAAGAACTTTCCACATAAATTTCATGAAGATCTTTCTGCATAAAGAAGGTATAATAACAGAGAGCATAATAAACCTTATAGGGTTTTCTCCAGTTTGCCATAAGTCCCCAGAAGGAAGATGCTGCCCAACTGTAATAATATGCCATAGGTGTCCATTTCTGCATACAGATCAATGAGGCAATGGAAAAAGCCGCATTATCCATTTTCGGAGCCTCAATGAGTGCCCCGTAAACATTAGACCAGTCTTCCGGAGCATAGTGCCATTCAGACATAAATATATCCAGGTCGCCATAACCATTTTCTGCTGCAATATTCTTTATCATTTTTAATTTATGGATAAATCCTTCCGGCACCAGGGTATAATGCGTCGTTCCGGCAAAATCCAGAGGTAGGGAATAAGCATGGCAGAAAGAGAAAAATGCCCGGAAAGTATTCAAGTGAATTGCCTGCGGCCCACCCACTTTCACATCGGGAAATGCTTTTTTGATTTTCAGGGAAAAATTCCGGTATAATTCCAGAAATTCTTCAAAAGATCCGGCAAAAAGTCTTAGACTATCCGGTTCTTCCCATAATGAGGCGTAAGAAATATTCCAGTGGAAACCTTTTGCCCATCCTTCATTATAATGACGCAGGATATTTACACAGATTTCCGCCCATTTATTCATATCAGAAGGAGGTTTGACACGAAACTGAAATGCAGAGTGTTCAATACATTCTCCGAAACGGAACTCAATGGGGCATCCGCAATCCATGACCTGCTGTAAATAGAAATCTGTAGGGGCAAAATCATAATTGGCAGGATCATTATGATCGGCATGGAAAAGAGGGAAGATCCGGCTTACATCAATAAGGGCAAACCCGGGATCAAAGAGTGCAGCATCGTGATGCCGGACTCTTTGGGGGGCAAGGCGTTTGAACAGTATTTTTTCCTGTTCACAGCCTACTTTATTTGATATACGGGGAGAATTATTCATTCCGAGAATATTCCGGAACGGGGCAAGTTTTTTTTCCGGATGAAAAGAAAAATTTACATTTCTGTTTTTTTCGATATAGTTTTTTCCTGCTTCGTAAACGATCTTCTTTTCTGCACATTTCTGTTCCAGAACTGCTTCTTTCCACCAATTCTTATCGCTGTATTCAAAATACCGGGAAAAACCGCTCAATACTCCGGAAGGTTTTTCTTCATAGCAAGCACGGCAAAAATTGAATTTGAAAGTAGAAATATTTTCTCTTTTTTCCACAAAAAGATGTTCAAGAGGGACTGCAAACATACTTTCCCATTCATCAGAACCCTTTTTCTTCTGCGTCTGATTGAAAAATTTGATTCCCGGCACATCTGTAACTTTATAATCAGCTTCAATGCGGATATCCCCCTGTTCATTGAACAAAATACACAAAGCTGCTCCATTTTTTTCCGGCAGAAAAATCTTTGCATGGGAGCTTCCTGCAAATGGATTTTCAGTATTTGCGGATGCTCTGAATGTAAAAGGGGAACGGCATATTGTTCTTATGTAAAGATATTCCTTATCAAATAACATGGATAATGAGCTTTTGCTTTTGGCACTTTTTAATGTATCATAATAAAAAGAATCCCGGAAAACTGCTGCATTTTTCCAAATAGCGGCAACTTTTTTCTCTTTGCAGGCAAAAGGATCGCAGAATGTAAAATAAACCGGAAAAGCGTGTTCACTCATTTTCATACCTTTCTTTCAAACTTTTTTCTTTATTTGTTTGAGAAATATATTTTTTCTGTTATATTATAATTTAAGCTGAATAATATAAAGAGCAAGAGTAAAAAATGCCATAATATCAAACGATCGTGCCAAAGAGTGAATTTCATGAAAGATCGCAAAAAAATATTCTGTTATCCGGGCAAAATGTCCCGTTATCTTTCTTTACCCTGTCAGGTTTCGGAATTCGGTTATCTGCCGGATCAGCTTATATGGAATGTAAACCGTACTCTCCATGCCCTGTATTTCTGTATCATTCTCAATAGCGAAGGCGGCAGCAGAAGTCTTGTAAACGGTCAAATAGCCAAAGCAAAATTCCCCCTGCCCTGTTTGCATATCCATCCTCCGGGAACGGTTCTGCATACCCTGAAAGCAGCCAAACATGATGAGATCTTTTTTTGCTATACAGGAAAAAACGCCCAATATATGATGGATATGGGTTTTGAAAACACTCATTTTGAGATAACGCCGGAAATCAATGATATTATTTCCCGTATCCATAAGGAACTTCTGCTGCCGGATACCCCGGCAAAAGCCGATACTCTTGACCTTCTTGCGCTGCAATTTCTTGTTGCCATACGTTCTTCAAAAGAAATGCTTACAGAAAAATACAGAGAGGACGGCACACGCTTTCCGGAATTGGTAAGCTATCTTGAGCTGCATTTTAAGGAAGAACTTTCCCTGCCTTTTCTTTTACAGAAATTCGGTTTTTCCCGCAGGACTTTTTTCCGGCTGTGGAAGAAAAAATACAGTTGTTCCTTTACGGAATATGTGAATGATCTGAAACTTGCTCATGCAGAAAAATTATTGACAAGCACTTCACTGTCCATTGAAGAGATCGCCCGTCAAAGTGCCTTTGCCTCTTCCACCTATTTTATCCGCCGTTTCAAAAGAAAATTTTTTCTTACCCCGGAACTCTACCGGAAACGGAAAAAGAAGCGTTCTTTCCTTTAAAAATCTTTCCATTTTCTGAACAGGCACAAAAAACTTTCCATATCTTCTTTCCGGCAGAATGGAAAAGATGAACCACAAAATAAAGGGCAGACAGGAAAAGAAAAATTGTTGAGGCAATTTCAAAAGTCATTCAAAAAAATCAAAGAGGCGGCTCTGCAAAGAGGTGTGAAGGGTAATTTGAGGCTGCCTCTCTGTTATGTTGGAAGTAATATAACAGCCATCAAGATTTTTTCTGCATTTATTCCACAGCTATCCCATAATTTTTCAAAAAACGGGTATTTCCCTTGGGTTTGAACGGGAGAAAATTGATTTTTGAAAAAATTCTTTTGTGAGATTTTTATAATGTTGCCTGTTGTAAGCAAAATGTTGAATGGGAAATAAATCAAGTTCC
>JAZKZE010000021.1:0-1887 GCA_045612485.1 Victivallales bacterium
GACGGTGAATATGGAGGCAAACACTTTCGCTTATGCAACGGCAGATTTTGCCGGTACTGATTTTGCAAGTCCTTACATCCCATGTCCTTATGAAAAAAGTAATAACAACGCCAAAGTCCTTTATGCCAAAAAGGTCGCTCAGCCGGGGATCTTTCCTCTGCTTTCTGAAGCCGTTAAACAGTCCAGTCTGAAAATGAATTGTAATGCGACGCCTTATACGGCTTTGACGACGACTTCCGCCGTCCGGCACACCATGATCCACTCCAACCGCACCAACATACATGCGCTTGACGGTTCCGTCCGGGCAGCGGACAAGGGGATGCTGCTGAAATCATTAGTGTACTGCTATCCCGGCAAGACTGTGTTTACAGCGATCACAGCTTCCGGCGTGGCATTTTCTCTGAAATAACAACGGAGCATTAGAAAGAAAAATGAAAAAGAATTGTTTACTGCTGATTACAACTCTGCTTTTTGCTGCAACTGCCTCACAAGGCGGAGAATTGAAAAAAGCCGCTGCGGGGGGGAGCAAAGATTTGAATCTTTACGCAGCAAAAATGCTGAAAGAAAAAAAGTATGATGATGCAATCAATGCCTATACTTTTATTCTGGAAATGGAAAAAAGTAAAAGTGCCATTCAGAATACTCTTTTTGCCTCGGCAAAAGCCAAAGCTGCTAATGAGGATTTTGGCGGTGCAGTCAATGATCTTATCAAAGCAGGCAAAACAGTAAGCGGTAATGCCAAAGCAGATGCGGCCTTCCAGTTGAAAGCTCTTCTTTTCCTTGCAAGTATCTATGCAGAAAAAATCAACGATTATCCCAAAGCATTTTCTGTAGTGGAGGAAGCACTCAATAATGTGGTCTTTTCCGGAAATCCGGCACACAAAAAAGCATTGCTTAACCGGAAAAACAGTTTGCAGAGAAATGAGGTGAATAGTCTCCTGAAACTGAAAAAATATGATGAAGCCAGACGTCTTGCCTCTGCAAATAACGAAAAAGAAAAATCTTTATCAAGTCTGACCGTATTTCTTGATACGGAAACCGCCTTCTGTAAATATCTTCTGGGAACAAAAAAATTTGCGGAAGCGGAAGCACTTGCAAGGAAAATTGCCGCAATAAAAGGAGCAAAAAAATCTTTTTACTGGAATAATCAGGTATTGATCCTGCAAATCAAAACAAGGAAAAAAGATTTTGCCGGGGCGGAAAAAGAGCTTGCCGTACTTAAAAAGACTCCCGGCGGACTTCCATTCAATCTTGTTATGGAGGAAGTGCGGCTTCTTCTTGCCATGCAGAAAAGTGATGCAGCAATTTCTCTTCTTCTGAAAAGTGCGGAAAATCCTTCTTTCAAAGCAAAAGAACGGGGCAATTTCTATAATTCAGCGGCATTGAATGTACTGAAACAGAATATGGATGTAAAGAGGGCGGAAAAATATTATGAAAAAGCAAAAGCCCTTTCCGGTGCAAAATTCCGCAATCTTCAACTGGAAAAACTTTTGAAATATTACAAAAATAAATAAGAAAAAGGACACAGGAAATGAAAAAATTTTTACTATTTATTTTGTTTGCGGCTTTCTCTTTGAGTATTTCTGCCTCCGGAGCTGTTGTCATTGATGGTACAGCAACAGTGAAAATGGAGATCAAAAATCCCATTGAGGCAGAAAAAACAGCCGAAAAAGAATTGAAACATTATATCGGAAAGATCTTTGCCGATCACAAAGGCAAAAGCAGTGCCAGAGCTGTGTTTATTCTGCGTTTTGATCCGAAACTCGGGGATCAGGAATTTAAAATAAAATGCGAAAAAAATAAAGTCATCATTTCCGGCGGCCGTCCCCAGGGACTCCTTTACGGTACATACTGGTTCATCGACCGGAAAATGGGTGTACACCTTTA
>JAZKZE010000022.1:0-11320 GCA_045612485.1 Victivallales bacterium
TTTTCCGTAAAGAAAGAATATCTCCCGGAACTTGATTTATTTCCCATTCAACATTTTGCTTACAACAGGCAACATTATAAAAATCTCACAAAAGAATTTTTTCAAAAATCAATTTTTTCCTGCTCAAACATTGCAAAAATACCTGTTTTTTGAAAATTATGGGATATCTGTGTCATATTTTCCTTGAACAAGTATATTGGCAGATTATAGTAAATGGTTATAGAATAAATTTTTAATATTACAGGAGAAAATCTTATGGCTCTGCATTTTTTTGAAGATTTCCGAACGAAAGATGAGAAAAACCATTCTCACCGTATCGATATAGAAAATCATTCCAGTTATTCCCATGGTCACGCCCAGATTTTTGAAGAGGGGGAGTACCGCATTACTCTTGACGGGAATAAGCATTTTCTTTCTGCGCCTGCATTGAAAGATTTTCATCTGGAAATGAAAATGTCCCTTCTTTTCAGAAATATCCAGTTCGGTTACGGTTTTATCTGGTATTTCCGGTATGACAGAAATATAATGGCAGGTCATACTCTGGAAATGAGATTTGATAATACTCACAAAATGTGTATTCTTCTTGATGGCAGGAGCATCGGGGAGAGAGCTTTCGGAAAACTTCCCCCTTCAAAAAATATGAAGGCAGTTCTGGATGTAAAAGGCAATACACTTTCTTTTACGGTTTTCGGCAAATCTTATACAGGAAAGATCACAGAAAAAAAACTTCCTGCAAAAGGTTCTGTGGGATTTGATATGCTTTTTGCACCGGGCAGTACGGCTCATATCAACAGTATCAAACTAACTTCCCCTGATGACTGTTCCATTAAGAAACCGCAGAAGACTCTTTCCTTTGTTCTTTCCACCGTGCAGGGAATGACCGAACCCATGAAATTTCATGTTTCAGTTACGCCCTGCGGGGATGATTGTGTCCAGTTGGATTGTGTCATGGATGGTACCATCCGGGGCCGCGGCGACCGGGATGACGGCGGGACGAGGGGATGGATCTATGAATATGACTATGTTACAAGTCCTTATATCCGTATTGAAGCGGAGGGAAAAGAGTATCTCAATATTTATTTCCGCAACGGGGAAATGGTGATTCTGGATAAAGACTGGAAACATTATGCCAACCGGAAAATGGAAAATATTTCCTGGCCTTTGACCCTTTCCCTGATCTGCCGCAATTTCCCTGAAAAATATATTGTTGCCGCAGGATATGAACACGTTAAACATAAACCCTGGCTTTTCTGCGAAAACGGTCCCTGGGAGCAGATACAAGATCAGGATGGAGGCTTGATTTATGAAGGACCTTCCCTGCGGAAAGATTCTGTGGGATTGCTGGTAAAGAGTCCGGAAGATAAAAAAATCGTTTCCCGTATCCCCAAGCATATTCCCCTGTATGAAAAGGCTCTGCTGCACGCAAAGGAACAACACTATTTTTACGATGATGAAAAAATCTCTTTCCTTTTGAATGTATT
Organism: Victivallales bacterium; assembly: GCA_045612485.1. GTDB lineage: Bacteria > Verrucomicrobiota > Lentisphaeria > Victivallales > UBA1829 > RGIG5327. The sequence continues at coordinate 1,482 of JAZKZE010000022.1, forward strand.
TTTCCGGAAAGAGTGTTATTATGAGGATGAGTTCCTTCTTTCCTGTGAAATACAGGATCCCTACGGAAAAGCCGTTCCGGGTGTGAAAGTAAAATTGACAAAGGTTTCCTCTTCCGTAAAAGAGGATTCTTTCGGGTGTATTGCCAAAAAAGTGACTCTTGATAAAGTTCTTCCTTCCGGGATCTATCATTTGAAATTATCTCTGAAAAATGGTCTGAAAACCTTTTTTGATGATGTGGAGATTTTTGAAGTCCTGCCGGAAGATCCCGATGGATTGCCGCCCCCTCTTGCTTCCGGACTTCCCATGATGCTTTCCATGAATAATGAGATCAAGAATCTGCAAAGCGATGCCTTTGATCCTCTCGGCGGCTGGGGTGGAATGGGACATTATTATACATTGGTGATGCGGTACCCCTATATTGCGGCAAAATGGAAGATCTGGGAGATCCTGAAAGTCTATCACAGGAAATGGCATCTTATGCTTACCAGACGGAATGCCGGGGATTTTTCCATAGAAAATGAAACAAACCGGGAACTTATCCGTCATGCGGATTTTCTGGATAAGGATGTGCCGGAATGGGAAAGTCACATAGGATCACTTTTCCTTTTCAGAAGGGATTGTCATTGCGGTCCCGTTTTGAAATTGCTTAAAGAGTTTCTCATCAAAAATAAAATCACTCTGAAACTGACCACTCCTGCGATTATTGATAAAATGCTTTCTGAAGATCCTTCTGATCTTCCGGCAGAGTTCTGCAAAAGAAATCATTTAAGTTACGAACAGTTTGATGAACTTGTGAATACCTGCTGGAATGATTGGGTGGATTTTGCCGGGAAAGCTTTTAAAAAGAGGGCAACGGAATTCTGGAAAGAGGTCATGGAAATCAATCCTGCCGTCGGCAGAGGTTCTTACGGTCCAAGTTCTCTTTATGTACAGAATTACAAGAGTGCTTACGGAGCGCGTCTTGCCGTGCGTTCCTATGAGTGCGATGAAGTAAGCAATAAAAACGGCAGTTACTTCTTTATCGAGGAATACCACCTTTCCTGCGATTATACCATTGTGCGGTCAAGTTACTTTATCGCCAACTGCAAACTTATGAATCCCGGTATGCGTAAACTTTTCCCGGAGATCTATTACGGCGGCGGACTGGGCTGCAATGACGGTGCAGTTTATCAGGCACATCCCCCCTTCGGGATCTACAACTGTCTGCCCCAGCATCAGAGAAGTATCGTCTATACCTTCTGTTATGCCACTCCTTATTTCAAAAACGGAAAATTTGATTACTGGCGTGATTATGGATTCCATTGTCCCACGCCGGATAAAGCCTCTTTCCGGGAGTTTATCAGTGCATGGGGCGATATGCGGAGCAATCCCCCGGCAAAACAGCTTGCCGCCCCCTTCTTCTGCTATGATTTCAAATTGTTTGAACTTCTGGGCGATTACCATGAAGATGAATGTAATTATGAGCCTGCTCCCGGGATCATCGAAGGGTGGTCGGATGTGGTCAATACCGGGGAAGAAGCTATGGCTTATGCCTTCATTGAACTTACCCATAATGGTTACAATACTCCCGTCCAGACCACTTTCGGGGAACTTGCCTGTCTTACAAAAGAACAGGCTCCTTTCCTTGTTCTTCCCCCCATTCCGGAAGGGACTCCGGAAAAGGTCCTGCAAAGTATCCGTTCCGCCCATAAAAAGGGGATCAATCTGTTGGCATTTGAAAAGGTTTGCGGTCTGGAAGATCTGTTCGGCGTAAAGGAGATGACGGAAAAGAGATCTTTGCGTAAGATCGGTACAGAAGTATTCAAACACAAAAAGGCTCTTGCTTCTTATCAGACAGACGGTGCGGAGATACTGAAGTACGGTTCTTCCGATCCGGCGGAAAAAGCGGATATCCCTGTTCTTTTCTGCAACAGAACCCAATGGGGCAGCACTTCTCTTTTCAATGTGCCGCCCACCACGGTAAAAAGAGAAGATTACCGCCCGAAACTGGGGTGCGGTCAGGCTACCATAAGCAGCGAAATGCATGATTGCATGATGAAGGCAGCCTCCTTCCTTATGCCGGAAGCGGCCAATCGGTCGGAACTGGGGATGCTCAATGTTTGTCTTTCTGAAAAAGGGGATGTGATCGCTACCATCTGCGGCTGTACACCTGCTTACGGGGTAACGGATAAGTACCCGAAAAGTTTCCGTTTCAAGGTAAGTTATCCCGGAATCGGAAATGCTGTGATCGAAAGTAAAGCCCCCTTTGCCATTGTAAAGAAGGAAAAGGATTCTCTTATCATCCGTACGGAAACGGAACTGGATGCAGGATTGTTCTTCCGCTTTATTCTCAAAGAGCAGGCGGGAAAGAAGGCATAAAAAAGAGCTGTTTTATTGAAAAAAATTATTTTTGCAGTATATTTATATCCGGAAAAACTGCTGTAAAAATGATTTGAAATCAGGAGAAAAGATGAAATACACACCTGAATTTATTCCCATGAGCCGGGAAGAGATGAATAAATTAGGCTGGGATGAACTGGATATTCTGCTCATTTCTGGAGATGCTTATGTGGATCTCCCTTCCTTTGCCGCCCCGCTTATCGGAAGACTGCTTCTGGATCAGGGCTGGAAAGTCGGGTTGATCTGTCAGCCGGACTGGAAAGATCCGGAAAGCATCACTGTTATGGGCAGACCCCGTATCGGCTGCGGAGTAACTGCCGGAAATATGGATTCCATGCTGTGTCTTTATACTGTCGGCAGAAGACTGCGGAAAGATGATATGTATGCTCCGGGCGGCGAACCGGGCAAACGGCCGCCTATGGCGTCGGTAGTTTATACCCAGATGTGTAAAAAGGCATTTCCCGGCTGTCCGGTAGTCATGGGCGGGATCGAGGCAAGTATGCGGCGTATTGCCCATTACGATTACTGGCAGGATAAGATGCGGCCGGGAGTTCTGGTGGATTCTAAAGCCGATATCCTGATTTACGGCATGGGGGAACGTGCTACTGTGGAGATCTTCAGAAGGCTGGAAAAAGGGGAAAGCCTTGAGGGGATCAGGGGGACAGTGCGTTTCCTGGGAGCAAAGGCTTCCGCCGCATTGAATATAGATGATTCTTATGTCGTTCTTCCCGATTATGATGAAATGCTTGCCGACAAACGAGCCCTTATGCGGGAAACGGTGATCCTTGAACGGGAGATGAATCCCCATTGCGGCAGAAAACTCTTGCAGAAATACAATGACCGCTATCTTCTTGTGGAACCGCCTATGCCGCCCATTACCCCGGAGGAATTCGATCATGTATGCGAATTGCCTTTTACCGGCAGACAGCACCCATCCTACAAGGAGACGATTCCCGCTTATCTTACTGTACGGGAATCCATTCCCGCCGTAAGAGGATGTCCGGGAGGGTGTGCTTTCTGCGGACTTGTGGTGCATCAGGGCAGACACATTATTTCCCGTACGCCTGAATCCATTTTGAGAAGTGTGAAAAAACTTGCAGGTGAGAAATTTTTCCACGGAACAATTACCGATATAGGAGGTGCCGCAGGAAACATCTATGGACATACCTATAAAGATCCGCAAATGTGTGCCAAATGCCGCCGGTCAAGCTGTATGTTTCCGGATCCCTGTAAGAATTATGTCGCAGACGGGAAACAGCTTATTGACCTGTTACGGAAAGTGCGTGCTGTTCCCGGAGTAAAAAATGTTTTCATTAATTCCGGTATCCGTCTGGATGTGGCTCTTATGCAGGAAGATTTGACGGAAGAGATCATTGTTCATCATGTTTCCGGACATATGAAAGTGGCTCCGGAACATCTCCATCCCCGTGTCCTTGCCCTTATGCGTAAGGGCAAAAGTGATGAACTGGAAAAATTTATGAAGGTCTTTGACAGGATCAGCAAAAAACATGGAAAAAAACAGTATCTTATTCCCCTTTTCATCTCCAATTTCCCCGGATGTACGGCAAAAGAGATGAAAGTTGTGGATGACTTCCTTGCTTCTCATAACTGGAGTCCCCAGCAGGCGCAGGATTATATCCCCCTGCCGCTGACTATGGGAGCGGCTATGTACTATTGCGGAGAAACTTCCGATGGTACTCCCATTGAGGTAAACCGGGGGCTTGCCGAACGCCGTACCCAGTTGAAAATGCTCAAAAGGGACAGAACCATCCGCCCCAAAGGGGTTCACGGCGGTCCCAGTTTCCGGGAGATGCGGGGGGAAAACAACAGAAAGAAAAAGAATTTCTCCAAAGGGGGAAAGAAAGGTTTTTAAGAGAACTTTTTTACGGAAAACGGGTAAAAAATTCTTCCAATAAAGTACAAAGATGCTGTGTGCTGAGAAATTCTTTCAGCATACAGCATTTTTCCTTTGCTGCTCTGCCTGCCGGAAGAAAAAGAGCAAGTACAGCCAGACATTCCCCGCTTCTGCCGTACAGCGGCAGACAGATGCTCCAGAGTGCGTTTTTACATGCTTTCCCTTCCGTTATTTCCGCTTTTTTTTCATTGGTTTTGACGGTGAGAAAAAGATCTCCGGCTGCGGAAGGACCGGAAAGGGAATTTCTTGCCGCCTCTTCGCCTGCAATAATACTTCTGTTCCCGCTGTGGGAGGTTATGCAGAAGAGATGAAAGTTGTCCCCTTCCGGAAGACATATTCTGTCCTTTCCGAAAAGACATATCGTTTCCCCGCATAAAAGAGAGAGTTTTTTTACCTGATTTGCCAGAAAATGATTTTCCTCCTCTGTAAAAAGTCCTTTCCGGAAGTGGCAGGAAAAGGCTTGACCGGTTTTGTAGAGATGGTTCGGTGTTCTCTGTACATGGGAGGTTTTTTCCATTGTACGCAGCAAATTTCTTGCTGTTGCAGGAGACAGGCAACTTTTTTCTGCAAGGAGCGTTAAAGATATCCCTTCCTGCGGTGCCGCAAGGATATGATCCAGAAGGCAGAATGCCTTTTCCACACTTTTGATACCGAACTCTTTTTCCGGATTTGCTTTTTTCATAGTCCGCCCCCCTCTTTTCAGGATATAGACAATGAAAAAAAATAAATGTTGCCCCCGCAGCATAATACGGGATAAAAAAATACAGCAGGAAATTTTCCTGCTGTATTTCTCATTGAGTAAAAGATCAGCTTTCGATCTTATTTTTCCTCATTTTCCATATCTGCAAGAGCTTCTTTGCGGCTCAGGCGGATCTTGCCGGAACGGTCAATGTCGATGACTTTGACTGTGACATAATCGCCTTCTTTGCAGATGTCGGAAACTTCACGCACTCTGTAATTTGCCATTTCAGAGATGTGCAGAAGTCCGTCCTGTCCGGGAAGGATCTCCACAAAGGCTCCGAAATCTTTTACAGAGCGTACCAGACCGCGGTAGATCTTGCCGATCTCAGCTTCCGCAGTGAAGGAATCAATGCGGCGTTTGACATCATCAAGAACCTCTTTATTGCGGGCAACGATGGTTACGGTGCCGTCATCTTCGATATTGATCTCACTCTTGGTGCTTTCGGTGATCTCTTTGATGTTCTTTCCGCCTGTACCGATAAGGGCACCGATCTTGTCAGGATTGATCTGGATCTTTACGATGCGGGGAGCATTGGCACTTACATCTTCTCTGGGAGCGGCGATGCAGTCGGTGATGACCTTCAGGATCTTTTCTCTGGCACGTTTGTTCTGCTGGAGAGCGCGGCTCATAAGATCAATGGAAACTCCGGGGAGCTTCAGGTCGAGCTGGAAACCGGTGATCCCTTCGCTGGTACCGCACACCTTGAAGTCCATGTCGCCGTAGTGGTCTTCCGCACCGATGATGTCGGTAAGGATGAGTTCTTTGCCGTTATCGTCGGTTACAAGACCGCAGGAGATACCTGCAACAGGACGCTTGATGGGTACACCCGCATCCATAAGAGCAAGTGTTCCGCCGCAGACAGATGCCATGGAGGTGGAACCGTTGGAACTCATGATCTCGGAAACGCAGCGGACGGTATAGGGGAAGTCTTCCGGGAATACCTGGGCAAGGGAACGTTCTGCAAGATTACCGTGTCCGATCTCTCTTCTGCCGGGACCGGAGATACGGCCCACTTCACCCACAGAGTAGTTGGGGAAGTTGTAGTGCAGATAGAATTTGCGGTTGGGATCATCATTGTAGATGGTATCGGCTTCCTGGATGTCCTGGGGGCCGCCCAGAGTGGCGATCACAAGAGCCTGAGTTTCGCCGCGGGTGAAAAGTCCGGTACCGTGAACAACAGGAAGGACACCGGCTTCAGCAGTAAGGGGACGGATATCTTCCACGCCGCGTCCGTCGGGACGGTAACCTTTTTCAAGGATGGCGGTACGGATGGTTTTTTCCACGAGAGCGTCAAAGCCCATATTCACCATGTTGTTGAAGTCGGTTTCGCCCATTGCTTCAAAGTATTTGGGGGTAAGTCCTTCAATGACTTTTGCTTTCAGTTCGTCAAGAGCATTGAGACGGGCTTCTTTGCCGGGGATGGTGCAGACATCTTCAATGGTTGCCTTGCAGATTTCGATCATATCCGCTTTCATATCAGCGGGAACAGTGTGCAGAGCGGGAACACGTTTTTCCCGTCCGGCAACTTTGGCAAGCTCCAGCTGGGCTTCCACCTGTTTTTTCACGATCTCATTGGCAAATTCCATTGCGCCCACAAGAAGTTCTTCGGAACACTCTTTGGCATCCCCTTCGATCATGATGACTTTGTCCGGAAGACCGGCATAAACAAGTTCCAGAGAACTTTCTTTCATCTCTTCGCAGGTGGGGTTGGCTACATACTGACCGTTGATGTAACCCACGCGCACCGCACCGATGGGGCCCTGGAAGGGAAGATCGGAAAGGGTAAGGGCAACAGAAGCACCCAGGATGCTCAGCATATCCGCTTCATTGCTGCCGTCGCAGCTCAGAAGAAGTCCGCAGACCTGCACTTCATCAAAGAATCCTTCGGGGAAGAGGGGACGCAGGGGACGGTCGGTCATACGGCAGATGAGGATCTCCTTGTCAGAAGGTCTGCCTTCCCGTTTGATGTAACCGCCGGGGAATCTTCCTGCCGCGGAATATTTTTCACGGTAATCCACCTGCAGGGGGAAGAAGTCCTGACCGGGTTTGGCTGCTCCGGAACAGGCTGTTACGAGAACAGATGTATTGCCCTGACGGACGGTACATGCTCCGTTGGCAAGTTTGGCGATCTTCCCGGAACCGATGGTGATCTCTTTCCCGGGACCGATGGAAATGGTCACTTCTGACGCATTCAGCTTAAATTCAGGCATTTTTGCCTCCTTCAAAGATTTTCGGATCTTCTGTCAAATAAAGATCCTGGATTGATTTTTTGCGGAGGAAATCAGCCCTGTAACGCAAAAGCCGCAAGTTTTGTCTATCTCTGCGGAATAGCGGCAGCGGACTCCGGAACTTTTCTCTCCCGGGGTACGGTGCCGACCCATTCCACAGCAAAACTTTTTCCTCCGCTGTGATTATGGATAAAATTGCTTTAAATATAACACATAAAAGAAAAAAAACAACTTTTTTTCCCGTTTATCCCTGTTTTTACTGTGAAAAAAATTCTCTCTTCCCCTTTATTGTCCGGAAAAGAGAGAATAAGCATACTGCTTTTATCAAAGCCCCTTTGCTTTTATGCACCAGGAGATGTAATCATTGATAACAGCCAGGGCTTCATCCAGATAAATATCGGCAGCTTTTTTCTTTTTATCTCCGGAAGTATCCTGATCGGTTTTCAGAAGTTTTTCCTGTTCCTCCATAAGTTTTTTCTCTGCCTGGTACTCTTTCCAGCGGACTCCCAGATTCAGAACCACCTCTTTCTTGTCTTTGATCCTTCTGTAGGCTTCCATATCCTTTTTCAGCTTCTGGAAATCAGGGGATCTTTCCAGTCTTACTGCCGAATGCATACGCAGGAACGGCAGGCACTGGGGAATACCCATACGCAGAGGTACATAGGGGGATGAGGCGATCTTATCCCAGACCATCGCATGAGGAAGTTTATCTTCCCCCAGCTCCATAAGTTCAGAAAACGAGGGCAGGACTATATCCGGCACGACACCCCGCAGCTGGGTGGATTCCCCGTTGATCCGGTAGAATTTTGCATTGGTAAGTTTGAGAGAACCGGCAGGGGAACCCATTCCTAAAAATGAGGTATATTTCCCCAGATCGGCAACGGTCTGGACAGTTCCTTTGCCGTGGGTGCGCCTGTCGCCTATGACTATGCCTCTTCTGTAATCCTGAATGGCTCCGGCAAAGATCTCTGCCGCAGAAGCACTTAAACGGTTGGTGAGTACAACAAGAGGACCGCCGTAAAGAACAAGACCGCCATCCCGGTCAAAGTCCACTTTGGTGTTTTTGGGGTCACGCACCTGTACCACAGGGCCTTCCGGGATAAAGAGTCCGGTAAGGGTGACTGCCTCCATCAGACTTCCTCCCCCATTGCTCCGTAAATCAATGATCAAACCATCAATGGGTCCTTCCTTTGCAAAATCCGTAATAATCTTCAAAACATCTTTTGTGGAACTTTTGAAATTCCTGTCACCCCGGAATGCCGCTTCAAAATCAATATAGAAGGAGGGCAGGGTTATGACGCCTATACGTTTTTCCTTTCCGGAAGGATCTTTGATTTTCCGGATCGTTCCCGCTGCTTCAGAATCTTTGAGTTTCACCTCATCACGGGTAAGGGTAATGAGTTTCTGTACACTTCCCTGACTCAGTACATACAATGTCACCTTCGTACCTTTTTTCCCGCGGATATAATTGACAACTTTGGAGATCGGCATATCCAGAAGATCGGTACGTTCCCCGTTTTCCTGTGTGACCGCCGTGATTTTATCCCCCGCTTTCAGTCTGCCGTCTTTATCCGCCGGACCGCCGGGAATGATTTTTACGATCTTTGTATAACTGTCCTCATTGGTCAGAACAGCTCCTATCCCGACAAGGGAAAGTTTCATATTGATGTCAAAATCCTCCTGGGTACGGGGGGACATATAAGCGGAATGGGGGTCATACACCTGAAGGAAACTGGTAAGGAAAAGTTCGGCAACTTCCTGTGATTCCATGCTGGAATAATATTGTACATACTGATGCACCCTTTTACGGATGCGCTTCTCCGGAGAACTCTTTTTTATTGCAGGAAAATCTTTTCCGCTTTTTTCTTTTTTATCCGTATTTCCGGCTTTTTCTGTAACTTTTTTCTCTTCCTCTTTTTCCGACATATCCATCATTTTCATAAGAATAATATCATTGATGATACGTTTGCCCCAGAGCTTTTCCAGTTCCCTGCGGTCTGCCGCATAAGGCAGTTTGGAACGGTTGGGGGTATAGGTTTCCTTCCCGTAAAGCGGCACTTTTTCTGCAAGGAACTTTTTAACAAATTTTTCGTATGCTTCCAGTCTCTCTCGGAAACAGAGAAATACCTCAAAGGCAAAAGAAAGATCCCCTGATGCCAGACGGAAGGCAACTTTATCCCGGTGGTGGGAAAAGCGTTTTATATCTTCCTGAGTGAAGAAATTCCTGCCGGGGTCAAGGGTTTTGAAATATTCATCAAAAAGTGCCTGCGAGATCTCTGTATTGATCTTCTGCTTTTTGAAATGTGCGTGTTCTGTGGTATAGGCGACCACCTTGGCAATAACACTGAGTTTTTCTGTAGGGGCAAGAGGTTTTTTTTCCTCTTTTTTCTTTACATTTTCTTTGCAGAATATATTGCCGGAAGCAAGGCAGAATATCAACAATAAAATAATATACAAACCTTTTTTCTTCACCTTTTTTCTCCTGTTTTTTCTTCGCTTTTATTATAGAAACGGATTTATTTTTTCCCTGCAAATATTTTTTCTACAAAATGACAGCTGCAGAAATGTTTTCCG
>JAZKZE010000023.1:0-2281 GCA_045612485.1 Victivallales bacterium
CGTTTGAGCAGGATCGGGACTTCCCGCTGGAACAAACTCAAACTGGAAGCCGCCTCTTCTGTACAGACTCTTGCCATGGACATGCTGAAGCTCCATGCCGCAAGATGTTCCGCACCGGGACTGCCTTTTCCGCCGGATGACCTTCAGCAGCAGCTTTTTGAAAAGGCATTTCCCTATACCGAAACGCCCGATCAGCTGAAAGCCGCCAACGAGATCAAGCAGGATATGGAAAGTGACCGCCCGATGGACAGACTTCTCTGCGGGGATGTGGGGTACGGTAAAACGGAAGTAGCCATGCGTGCGGTTTTCAAATGTGTGATGGCAGGCAGACAGGCAGCGGTGCTTGTCCCTACCACTGTCCTTGCCCAGCAGCATTTTTATAACTTCCTGGACAGATTTGCTTCTTATCCTGTTCTCATTGATACGCTGAGCCGTTTTAAAACTGCTGCCCAGCAGCAGGCAACTCTGGAAAAACTCGCAGCGGGAAAGGTGGATATTATCATCGGAACCCACCGTCTTCTGCAAGGGGATGTGAAATTCCGCAATCTGGGGCTTGTGGTCGTGGATGAGGAACAACGGTTCGGTGTGACGCATAAGGAGAAACTCAAAAATATGCGTTCCACCGTGGATGTGCTTACCATGACTGCCACCCCCATTCCCCGAACATTGTATTTTTCCATGTCCGGTATGCGGGATTTAAGTACGATCATGAGTCCGCCTGTCCGCCGCCTTCCCGTACAGACCACTGTATGTCAGGATGAGGATGCGGTCATCAAAACTGCCATCGGAAGAGAGTTGCAGAGGGCGGGACAGGTATATTTCCTTTACAACCGCGTAAACACCATTGAAAAAGCTGCTGACAGACTGCGGGGACTTTTTCCCGCTGCAAGAGTGGAAGTCGGTCACGGGCAGATGGCAGAACATGAGTTGGAAAAGGTTATGGGTAATTTTATTGAGGGCAGAACGGATATTCTTGTTTGCACTACCATCATTGAATCCGGGATCGATGTGCCCAATGCCAATACCATCATCATCGATCGTGCCGACCGTCTGGGACTTGCAGAACTTTACCAGCTGCGGGGCAGGGTGGGCCGATGGAACCGTCAGGCGTATGCTTTCCTTCTTCTTCCCAAAAGTATGATCCTTACAGGAACTGCAAGGGAAAGGATCGCTGCGATCCGCAAATATACCCATCTGGGATCGGGCTTCAAACTTGCTTTGCGGGATCTGGAGATCCGCGGCGCGGGTAATATTCTGGGATCGGAACAAAGCGGTCATATCAATGCCATCGGGTTCAATCTCTATTGCCAGTTACTGAAAATGATCACAGCAAAAATGCAGGGGATCAAAGTAAAGGAGCGAAGGGAATGTGAACTTTTTATCGACTTTGTGGATTATTGCATAAAAACTTCCCCCGGAAAGGTTTCCGCTGCGTTTCCTGCGGAATATATCAATTCGGAACGGCTGAGGCTGGATTTTTACCGGCGTCTTGCTCTTCTGGAAACGCAGGAGGAGATCGATCAGTTACGCAAAGAGCTTACAGACCGTTTCGGCAGATTGCCGCAGGAGGCGGAAAATCTGCTTCTCTGCGGTGAGATCCGTGTGCTGGGGATCTCTGAAAAGATCGATTCCATTTCCTGTACGGATAACAAAGTCGTTATGCAGAAAGGTCCCTCCATCGTAAGACCCCGGGGAAAACTGCCTGTACTTCCGGAGGGGCTTGATCCGGAAACCCGTCTGAAATTTCTGAAACTTGTTCTGATGCGGGATCTTCAGGGGATCAATATACAGGAAAAAGCAAAATGAGAGCTTCCCTGCTGAAGATTTCCGCTGAAACAAAGAATAATGTAAAAAAAAACGGAACGGGACTTGAAAAAAGTTTTTTGCGGGATATATTAAGAGGTATCTTAACCCGAATTAAATCTTAATATCTTAAGGAGTAAACATCATGGCTGCTAAAGTTGATGCTGAAAAATGTGCCGGTTGCGAATCCTGCGTGGGTGCCTGCCCCGTAGAAGCAATCAAAATGGTTGATGGAAAAGCTGTAATTGACGAAGGTGCCTGCGTGGAATGCGGTGCTTGCGTTGGCGAATGCCCCTGCGAAGCTATCTCCCTCTGATCTGCTTTATGATCTTCAAGCCGGATTTTCCGGCTTTTTGCGGGTGTAGCTCAGTGGTAGAGCTCCAGCTTCCCAAGCTGATTATGAGGGTTCGATTCCCTTCACCCGCTCCATTTTCCGCCCGGTTTTTCCGGGCTTTTTTTTTACTCATAACGGAACGGA
>JAZKZE010000024.1:0-8702 GCA_045612485.1 Victivallales bacterium
CCCCTTTGCCGATCCTGCCACCGGGGCGGCACATGCCTGCGGACATCATGCACAGCTTACCCAGATGCTTGCAGCTGCGGAAGCATTGCTTCCCATCGTCAGTGAGCTGTCCGGTTCTCTTGCTTTTATTGCTGTTCCTGCTGAAGAGTTCCAGGCATTGGACTATTGCAGAAAATTGATTGCAGAAGAAAAGATCCGGTACTGCGGAGGCAAACCGGAATTTATCCGCCTGGGGGTTCTGGATGACATTGATATGGTACTTCTCATCCATGCCGGTCATGATACATTTACACCGGAAAGTTATAACGGCTTCTGTATGAAAGAGATCGTTTTTGAAGGGAGGGCAGCCCACGGCGGCTTGCGTCCCTGGGCGGGGATCAACGCTGCAAGTATGGCAAGACAGGCATTGAATATGATCGACGCCCAGCGCGATACCTTTGATGATAAAGATTCTGTGCGTATCCACGGCATTATTTCCAATGGCGGCGATGCTGTGAATGTAGTTCCGGCAAAAGCTGTTCTGGAATTACAGATCCGGGCGAAAACCCCGGAAGCGGTGGCAAATGCCTGTAAGACAGTGGACCGGAGCGTGAAAGCTGCGGCAATGGCATTTGGCGGAAAAGTCACCATCCACAATCTTGGCGGTTATATGCCTTATGTGAGCAATGCAAAACTCAATAAAGTCCATGGGGACAATCTTATGGAACTTACAGGAAAAGTCCAGGGCAATTTCGGTCACAGAGGTTCTTCCACAGATATGGGGGATGTGAGTATGCTTATGCCTGCCCTTCATGCCTACAGCGGCGGATTTGCCGGTTCTCCCCACGGGGCGGATTTTGTTGTGGATGATCCGGTTCTTGCCTATGTGGAAGGCGCGAAATTGCTGGCTATGGATGTGATCACCCTTCTGGGAGATGATGCCGGAAAAGGAAAAGAGATCGCCGCGGAAAAATCAGTAATGGACAAGGAAAACTATCTCAAATATAAAGAAAGTATGAGTTCAAAGGAGGAATTCAAGTATGATCAGGCGTGAAACAATTGTTGAGGCAATGTATAATGCCATACGGCTCGGTGCCACAAAGATGCCCCCGGATATCCGGAAGGCATTGCAGAAGGCTTTGGCGGAAGAAACCGATCCCATGGCGGTAAAACATCTGGAAGTAAGTTTGCAGAATGCGGATATGTCGGAAAAAGGCAATGGTCTTGTCTGTGCCGATACCGGTTTCCCCATGTATTTTATCCATGCCGGGGCAAAGACCCGGCTGGAAGGCGGATTCGGGATCCTGAAAGAGTGTGCGGAAGAAGCTACGGCAAGAGCTACTGCCGAATGTTTCCTGCGGCCTACGATGGTACATCCTCTCACCAGAAAAAATCCGGGAAACAATGTCGGTCCGGGTATGCCCAAAATCGAGGTGGTTTTTGACAGGGATGATGACTCCCTTGAGATCCTTGCCGCTCCCAAAGGAGGCGGAAGCGAGATCTTCGGAACTTTCTACCGTATGATGTTCCCTGCTGACGGGGAAGCCGGGATAAAGAAATTTGTCATTGAGTGCATCAAGGATGCCTGTTATGCCGGAAAAGTGTGTCCTCCCGCCATTATCGGGGTTGGGATCGGCGGAACAGCCGACTTGTGCATGAGTATGGCAAAAAAGGCGGCTCTTTTGCGTCCCATCGGGAAAACCCATACCGATCCTGAAGCGGCAAGACTGGAAAAGGAACTTTATGAAGCAAGCCGGAAACTGGGTATCGGACCTATGGGATCCAGAGGGATCAATGCAGTTCTTGCGGTGAATGTGGATGTGGCAGTCACCCATACAGCGGCTCTGCCGGTGGCGGTAAATGCCCAGTGTATGGTGGGCAGACGATGGATCGCAAAGATCGACGGAAACGGCAATATTGATTATACAGGGGAAATGGAGTAAGAAAATGGCAGAAATCAGAGATATCAAACTTCCGATGACGGAAGAGGACATCAAAAGTCTGAAACTTGGAGAAATGGTAACGGTAAGCGGACTTCTTTTTACCGGACGGAGCCGTTTCCATATCCGCGCCATTGCCGATGATGTATATCCCCCCATCGACTATGAAAAGATCAACTGTTTCTTTCATGTGGGGCCTGTGATGCGTCAGGATGACGGGGAATGGAAAGTTGTAAGCTGCGAACCCACCAGCAGTATCCGTTTTGAGCGTTACGGAGCGGATGTGGTGCGTAAATTTTCCTTGCGTACCCTTATCGGCAAGACCACAATGGGACCCGGTACGGCACAGGCATTGAAGGAAGTGGGCGGTATTTACCTTTCCAAGATCGGCTTGAGCGGCAATGCCCTGAAAGATCAGGTGAAAAAGGTGCATGATGTGCATTTCCTTGATGAGCTTGGAAAAACGGAATGTACCTGGATCTATGAAGTGGATCATTTCGGTCCCTTCTTTGTGGCAATGGATTCTGAAGGCAATAATTACTTTGAAGATCTGGCAAGAGAAGCGGAAAGCAAAATGCCTGAGATCGAAAAAGATCTGGGGATCCCTGCCGGATATGATTATACGGAGGTCAACGGATAATGAAAGAAAAAAAGATGATCCGCTATCTTTCCCTCTGCGGACTTCTGGGGTATGGTTATGCTCTGGAAAGTCTTGAGAACGCATTGAAGGAAGATCTTGACTTTGTGGGTGTGGATGCAGGCAGTACCGATCCCGGTCCCTATTATCTGGGCAGTGGAAAGAATTTTGTGAAGAAATTGCAGGTAAAGAGAGATCTTTCCCTTATCCTGCCGGAGATCAGAAAGAGAAATATCCCTCTTGTCATCGGTTCTTCCGGCGGTTCCGGGGCTGCTCCCCATGTGAATGAGACTCTGGAGATCATTAAAGAGATCTCTGCGGAAAAAGGGCTTTCCTTCCGTATCGGCGTCATCTATTCGGATCTTCCGGATGGGTTTGTAAAGAAAGCTGCGGCGGGGCACCTCTTTTCCTGCGGCGGCTCCCCCGACTTTGATCCGGCAATGGCTGACTCTCTCACTAATGCGGTAGCCCAGTTCGGAACAGGCCCCATCATCGAGGCACTGGAAAAAGGGTATGATATCATCCTTGCCGGAAGATGCTGTGATACAGCCGTTTTTGCCTCCTATCCCATCTGGAAGGGATTCAATCCGGGGCTTGCGCTTCATGCTGCAAAGATCGCAGAGTGCGGAGCCTTGTGCGCCAGACCGGTAGGGGCGAATGATTCTCTTGTTGTGGAGATGTATGAAGATCATTTTACCGTAGAACCGCCTAATCCGGCAAGAACCTGTACGCCGGATTCTGTTGCGGCACACTCTCTTTATGAACAGCCCGACCCCAACTGCTTCTATGAACCGGAAGGGAAGATCGATCTTTCCGGATGTACTTTTGAACAGATCGGGGAAAGAAAAGTTCTGGTGAAAGGCAGTACCCTTGTCCCGGCGGACAAAGAGACCACCAAACTGGAAGGAGCATTCCTTGCCGGTTACCGTGCCATCACCATTGCCGGATTGCGGGATCCTTCCGGGATCCGTCACCTGAAAGAAATTGAAGAAGGGGTCCGCGCTTCGGTAGCCCAGTCTGCCAACTTTGTGAAAGAGGGGGAATATTCTTTGCGTTTCCTCCGTTACGGGCTGGATGCTGTGACAGGAGATAATGAAAAGGAAAATACTGTTCTTCCCAGAGAAGTGGGACTGGTCATTGAGGCTGTTGCCTCCACCCAGGAAAAGGCGGATGCCCTTGTGGGACTTGCCCGTTCCAAGGCATTGCATCAGGGATTTCCGGACAGAAAGGCTACTGCCGGCAATCTGGCATTTCCTTTTTCTCCTTCCGATTTTTCCGGCGGGGCGGTATATGAATTTGCCTTGTATCACCTGACCGATCTTCCTCTGGAATTTGAAGTAAAGGAGGTTGTTGTACCATGAAATTATATGATGCGGCATTTGTATGCAGAAGCAAGAACGCCGGTCCCTTCCAGGTGACAGTGGATCTGATGTTCAAAGATCTGCAAATGTATGAAAAAGTATTGAAGAGTCCTGCTTTTACCGTGGAAAATATAAGCAGTATGTATCAGGTCGCCAGTGATAAAGTTGCCATAAAGACTTTTGAATCGATCCTGACCATCAAAGTGGTTCTTCCCAGGAAATGTTCTTCCGGTTCCCTTCTGGATTCCGATGTTTACGGAAGTCAGCAGCATTTTCCCCTTGGGGATCTGGAGATCTGAAAAAAAAGAGAGATTTTTCCATAAAGAAAAATTTTTGAGTTGCATAAAATAAAAATTATGCTAAATTTATCCCTTAATTTATATATTAAGGGATTTTTTTATGCTTACAAATTTGCTTTTGAAACTATTTGTTCCCGGTGCGGATCAAATCCTTACACCGGAAAAACGGGTCCGTTGCGGGATCATGAGCGGGATAACCGGGATCGTATGCAATGCTGTACTTGCTGCTGTAAAGATTTGTCTTGCTGTATATGCCGGAAGTATAGCCATTGCTGCCGATGCGGTAAACAATCTTTCCGATGCGGGAACCGGGATCATTACCGCCATCGGGTTCCGTATTTCCGGAGCCCCGCCGGATGCGGAACACCCTTTCGGACATGGAAGAACGGAATATGTGGCTGGACTTGTTGTTGCGGTTCTTGTTATGGTGCTTGGAATTTCTTTCCTGAAAGATTCCATCACATCCCTTTTCCAGCCGCAAAAGATCAAAGGCGGAACAATTACCATCATTATTTTTGCTTCCACTGTACTGGTAAAATGCTGGCTTTTCTTCTTTTACCGGAAAATAGCCAAACTGCTCTCTTCCGATGTGATCCGTGCAGCGGCATACGACAGTTTAAGTGACTGTATCGGGACTCTTCTTGTCATTGCCGCCCTGATCGCCTCCCGCTTTACCACCTTTCCGCTGGATGCCGTTGCCGGGATCATTCTTGCTTTGATGATTTTGTGGGCAGGGGGAAGTATTCTGAAAGATACGGTCAATAAACTTCTGGGGGAACTGCCTGAACCCGAATTGGTGGAAAAGATCAAAGAAACCATCCTTGCCAGTCCCGGTATTGACGGTGTGCATGATATCATCATCCATAATTACGGGGAAAATTCCTTTTATGTAACAGCACATGCGGAAATTTCCTGTGAAGGGGATCGGTTTTCCGCCCATGATATTCTGGAAAATGCAGAGATCCTTGTGGAAAAGACTCTTCCTGTTCATCTGCTTCTTCACGGCGATCCTTACAGCAAAAGCGATCCGGAAGTCATCTATTGGAGAAGCCGTATGGAAAATACGGTTGCAAAATATGATCCCCAATTCAAACTGTATGATTTCCGTGTAGGAAAAGATGAGAAGGGAAAGGTTTGTACTCTTGCCTATCATCTTCTTATTCCCCATAAATATTCAGTTACCAAAGAACTTATCCATGCTGATCTGCAAAAAAAGATGCAGGAATACAGTAAGGATCTGAGTCTGGAAATACATTTTCTCAACAGCTATATTTGAAAAATCACACATAAATAATGAAAGTAATGAAAGGTGAAATATGAGCATAAACAAAGATGCAACATTCCTTATTGCGGAAAAAGAGTTGAAGCATTACGGACTGGAAGCAGACCTGAAGATCGAGGAAACTCTCCCTTCTTTTGAGATCCGCGTAGAGAAAGGAACTTTTATCATTGCCGCTCCCGACAGTGTGGAACTTTTATACGGCGTATATGATCTTGCAGAAAGGGCAGGGGGGTATTCCTTCTTTGAACCCGGCAGAGACAGATTCGACGAAAACAGAGTGAAAAAGGATCTTCCTGACGGTGTTTTCGTTCCCGCCCGTCCCGTAAAACTGAAAAGACGGGGATTCATTCAGGAATTTCCTTTCAACGATGAAACGCAGATCCTCTTTGACCACATGGCAAAAAATAAACTCAATTACCTGCTTGTGTGGATGAAATATTACGATCATCTTTCTGAAGAACTGAAAGAATATGCAAGAAACCGTGGTATCGTCATTGAAAGCGGTCATCATAACTTTGATTACTGGATCCCCGGTAAGAAATACGGCAAGACCCATCCCCACTTTTTCGCCATGGTGGACGGGAAAAGGATCACCCCCTCTGAACGGGATTCCGACCTTCTTATGAGTGAACAGCTCTGTACCACCAATAAAGAACTGCGTGCTGAAATCGTAAAAAATATGCTTGCCTACTGTGAAGCCCATCCGGAAGTAAAGGTCATTTCCCTTGTTCCCAACGACGGGTTCGGCTGGTGTGAATGTCCCGAATGCAGTAAATTTTATGACAAGGAAAATAAAGGGGAATATTATAATCTTTCCCATCATGTTTACAAGGCAGATAAGATCTATCACAACCTGATTGAAGATATTTCCGCCCGTCTGCACGCTGTCAGACCGGATATATCTCTTACTTTTGTTGCCTATGTCAATTACAGTGCCCCGGCAGAAGGATTCAAACTCAATAAAAATACTGCCGTTCACATGGCACCCTACTGGCACTGTATCAATCATTCCATCGGGGATGAAGAGTGTCCCGTCAACTCCAGTTATGCTGAAGATCTGAAAATGTGGCAGAAAGCCAAAAACGGCGGTGAGATCAATATTTATGAATATTACATGGGGGTCAACTTCTATCTGTCTTTGCCCATGGTGCATTTTGAGGAGATGTTCCGGGATATTTCCTGGTATAATGTCCACGGTATAGACGGGATCCTCACTCAGTTCCATATTCCCCACTGGACGGTTTACGGAAACAATTACTTCCTTATGGGAAGAGCCGGAAGAGGGGAAGATATGGAAGGAGCCATTGATACCCTCTTTGAAATGCTTTACGGGAATGAGGCAGAAATGGCAAAGAATTTCTGGAAGAAAGTGAAAGATGTTCTGCTTGCCCTGGGCGGGTGTCATATCCCCTATCCCTATTCCTTCTTGAACAGAGTCAATAAAGAATCTCTGAAAGAATTGAAACTTCTGGCAGAAGAGCTGGCAAAGGCTGCTCCCGCCGACCGTATGAGAAAGGAACTTGTCATCTGGACAGAATATCTCATCCGTTTCAAGGAACTCTTTGACACCTATCACGAAGGCAAACTTGAGAAGAAAGATGTGGATGAGTTTGTGGCATGGATCCACCTTCACAAAGATACAAGAGTCTTTGTCCATGATAAATTTGATATGTATTTCCCGGCACTTCACGAGGCACTGGAAAAGGGTTTCCCCTGGCTGCATTTCAATTTTGACTGGGAAGATGACTATATCCGTAAACATGAGAAAAGCAACTTTTTCCGTAATAAAATATAAGGAATTTTTTTATGCTTCACATTGAAAAAAATTATGAATTCCGTGCTGCACTGGATAAAGTGCATGATGTGATTCCTTTTGATCCCGGTACTTTGAAAAATGCAGATGAAATTGCCATTGACGGTTCCTGGAAGATCGTTACAAAAGACGGCTTCTATCAGGGAAGTGCCGGAAATGATCTGGAAGACTTTTTCAGAAGCAGTTTCTCCATGCATCTTCTCACGGCTGCTGCTGTTCCCGCTGAAGGAAAATATTTCTTCCTGGAAGAAACCAAAGGAGCAAAAGAATTTACCATCAAAGCAGAAGAAAACAAAATCACAATAAAAGGCAATACCCGCAGAGGGGTCATTTATCTGGAAGATGAGATGCGTTTCCGTAAAGCACCCTTCCTGAAAAAAGGTGAAACGACAAAAAAAGATATGTTCTCCCCCCGTATGGTACACTCTGCCTGGGGGTTGGATCAGTATCCGGATTCCCACTTGAACGCCATTATCCATGCCGGTTTCGATGCCATTCTTGTTTATGCGAAAGGGCCTTCCAAGACCACGTTCGGCCACATGGATTTCAATGAACTTGTATATCGTGCGGAAAAATACGGTATCAAAGTATATTTTTACAGCTATCTGGACTCCTGGATCGATCCGGATGCTCCCAATGCCGAACAGCTTTTCGATCGGAATTTCGGAAGTGTATTCAAAGATTGTCCCGGGGCAAAAGGGCTTGTTATCGTAGGGGAATCCGCTTGTTTCCCCACCAAAGACCCTCATGCGTGTCCTGCCAGAAAAGGGGAACGCGCTCCCGACGATCACAGACCTGCCAGCGGTTGGTGGCCCTGTACGGATTACCCCAAATGGCTGAATGGTGTAAAGAAGGCTGTGCGGAAATATACTCCGGACGCTGATATCGTTTCCTGGTCCTACAACTGGGGCAGACAGCCGGAAAAATACCGCAGGGAACTTATTCAGAATATGCCCCAGGATGTTTCCCATCTTGCAACTTTTGAAATGTATGAAGTATTGCCGGATAAATTCCCCAATCATCAGGCGTATGTACCGGATTATACCATTACTTTCCCCGGGCCCGGAAAATATTTTGCAACCGAAGCGGACGAAGCCTCCAAAAGGAAACTGCCTCTGTATGCCATGACCAATACCGGCGGACGCACATGGGACAGCGGTGTAGTTCCTTATATTCCCGCTCCCATGCAGTGGGTGAAACGGTTCCGTGCCATGGTGGATTCCGGCAAAAATCAGGGTTTGTGCGGTCTTATGGAATCCCACCATTTCGGTTGGCATCCCTGTATGATCTCCGAGTGTGCCAGACATTACTTCCTTTCCCCGGAAAGCGATCCCATTGAAGTCGGATCGTAGCCATGTCGTTCTGTGAGCCAAGGAGTTGATTTATGACAT
>JAZKZE010000025.1:0-24543 GCA_045612485.1 Victivallales bacterium
CCCCTGGGATGTTTCCGGTGACCTTTCCTTTTATTCCTACCGGCAGCAGCTTATGTGGAAGGATCAGATCTTTATGCAGGGAAGTTTTGCACTTCTCCCCGGCAAGGATTCCGTTCTCTGCCGTTATACTCTTGTAAATCACCTGGATATGGAGTTGGAATTTGCTCTGCATCTTTTTTCCATGCTTGCCCCCAATCCTGCGGAAAAGATCCTTCTTGAGCCTTCGGAAAATTCTTTATGGCTGAACGCAGAAGATTATTCTTTTCTGTCCATGAAATATCCTTCCTATTATGACGGATTGAATGTTGACGGTTGCAGAAACGGCTGCAATGTGGATATGGATGCAGTTAATTCTTATGTGCTTGCCCACGGATTCGGCACCCATGAAGGGGATAAGGTGGAATGGCTTTTACCGGAGGAATTTCAGGAAAAAAATGTATATATCCGTTGCGCCTTTACCGGAAAGATCTCACTGCTTATCAACGGGAAAAAACTTGTTCTTGAAAATGAGAACAAAGGATTTACCCTTTATCCTGCAGGAAAGATCTCAGGCAGAAAGATCACCCTTGCCTTTGATAAGCTCCTTACAGAAGAAAATAATTTCAAACTGGATGGACTCTCCATCGGGGAGGAACCCAAATTCAGGAAAGCGGAATTCTGCCGGATACCGGAAATTTATGAAAGCAGAAAAATGGAGAATGGTATCGTTCTCAAGTTCCCCGGAACGCCTTTTTATTACGGGATCCGTTTTGACAGAAATGCCTCTATCAAAAGAGTGATGGCTGTACCGGATCTTACGGATCATTTCAAAACCTTCAGCAATATTGCCGGAGATCCCACAAGCAGTTACTATAGTGTGATCCGCGGGGACGATGCTGGATATGATATATGTTTGCAGCCGTTGAAGGTAAAAGGCGGAACCAGTGAAGAGATTTATGCAATCGTTGCCAAAGGGGAAAGCTGGGAAGAAGCGGAAGAACTTCTTTCTGCAAAAATCAACTTTACACCACAAGAGTGCCGTAAATATTTCACAAAAGCAGAAAAAAAGATCCCCCGGATACCGGATACCCCTTATTCCTTCAGTCAGAAACGGATGCAGAGTGTGATCATGACCAATATCGTCTATCCGATCCGTCTTGGTCAGGAGTATATCCGTCATTTCACTCCCGGCAGATGCTGGGACAGCCTTTATACATGGGATTCGGGTTTTACCGGTCTGGGCTTACTGGAGATCGATCCGGCAAGGGCGGCAGAGTGTCTGAATACTTATACCTATCCGGAAGAAGACACAGAAAATGCCTTTGTCCGTCACGGGACACCTCTTGCCACCCAGGTATTGTTGTTTCATGAATTGATGAACCGGAGCTGTTCGGAAGAGTTTCTGAAATATTTTTATCCCCGGGTAAAAAAGATGCACGACTTTCTAAGCGGTCTTGATCCCAAATCCAATACGGGCAAATTCAGTAAAAACGGGATATTGCGTACCTGGAAATACGGCTATAATTCCGGCGGCTGGGACGATTATCCGGCACAGAGTTATGTGCATAAAAATCAGGCACACAATATTCTTCCTGTGATCTCCACAGCCTTTTCCATCCGTACTGCAAAGTTTCTTGCGATCCGGGCGGAACAGCTGGGGAAGAATAACGATGCGGAACTTTACCGCAAGCAGGCTCAAAAGTTGACAGACGCCCTTCAGGAATATTCCTGGAATGAAAAAAGCGGTTACTTCAGTTATATGCGTTACGATGAGGACGGCAATTTTCTGGGTCATTTTCTTATGGAGGACGGTACCGACTGGAACATGGGGTTGGATGGGGTTTCCCCTCTCATCGCCGGAGCGGTGACAGAAGAACAGCATAAGATCTTGTGGCAGAAACTCCGTTCCAGAAAGCGTTTCCGTTCCCCGACCGGTATCTCCACTGTGGATATGACTACCCCCTACTTCAAAAATGACGGATACGCCAACGGGGTGAATTGGACAGCCTTTGAATATTTCCTGTGGAAGACTGCCCTGGATGATGCCATGTTTACAGACGCCTGGAATATAGCATATCCGGCACTGGAATTATGGCAGAAAGAGTGTGAAACATTCTACGGATGCTTTGAACATTTTGTCATCCGCAGCGGCAGAGGCAACGGCTGGCCCCATTTCTCCAGTTTCTCCACCCCCTACTGCTGTTATTTCCATGCGTTTTATACTCCCGGCAGAGTAACGACCGGCTTTGATACCCTTATTCTTGCCAATAAACTCACTCCTTCCGGAGGAAGTGTCACGATTGAGAATACGGGAACAAAAGGCGGTTTATTCGGACTTCTTCTCTCTCTGGAAGCAGGGGAATATTCCTTCTTCTTCAATGGGAAAAGAGTCAAAGCAAACAGAAAACTGGATTGTTTATGGGAAATCGCCCTCCCCCAAGGCAGTAAAGGCGTTCTGAAAGTGGTAAAATAAAAAAATCTACTCCCGATAAAGGTTGATATTGGGACTTTGGGAAGAGGGAAAAACTTTTGAGGAACGGAGTTTTCCCTCTTTCCAAAATCTTTTCCGGCACTTTAAGTTCAGGAAATATATTCTTATTTACACTACCAACAAATATTGGGAATAGTGCCAATAAAAAAGTCCGCTATTGTTTTAATATTCGTAAGAATTTTGAAGAGCTTTTATTTTTCTTTCTGCTTCTTCTAAATTCTTCTTGAACTCTTTTTCAAATTCAGCCATTCTTTTTCGATACTCACTTTGTGGAACTGCTCTTGCAGCGGGAGCAGCAGAACCGGTACTCACCGGATAATCTATACTCAGTGGCACTGTTCTTGCAGCGGGAGCAGCAGAACCGGTACTCACCGGATAATCTATACTCAAAGGCTTCCGTTCTGAAAATCCGGACATTATTTTAGAAACTCTGTGCAATTTAATTGCTGAATATCCGCAAAAATATGAAACAGGCACAAGACAAAGCGACAAAAAAACAATACTTCCGGCAAGCACATAAACAGCAACAATCAACTGATCTTTTCTACCGCCGGATGAATAAGCCATTTTACTTATTTTATCAAAAACAGTCATCTTACTTTCATTGAAGGAGCTTTGAACTCCTGAAATAACATTGTCCGTTTGACTTCTTTTGTCAGGATTTTCATAAAAAGGCATAATTTTATTTTTACAGGCGGGACATTCTATTTCCATACCGAGAATTTCTTCCGGACATTCAAGTTTCTGTTCACAAAATGGACAAATGAAAGGAAATGTACTCATATTTTTCTCCTTGTTTTTTTAGTTGTGTTTGTTCAGGGACGCAACAATGTAAAAGGATATACAGGAATATTTCTTGCTATCCAATATACAATAATCATAAAGAAAAAACTTTTACTGATCCGCCTTTTTGTACCGGCATCAATTTTTGTCTGTAACAGAAGCAGAAAAATCAAAGTGGGCAGAAGAATCATATTTCTTTTGATCGCACAAAGAATATCTCCATGCAGAAACGCATAAAGTGCCCTGCCGGTTCCGCAACCGGGACAGAGCAAAGCACTTGCCTCATAAAACAGACATTCCGGCATGAATTTTGCGGTCTCCGGATCATTGTTATACAGATAAAACAATCCGGCAATGACCGGCAGAACTGCTGCCAAATATTTTATCCAATGATTATAATTATACATAATATAATAAAAGCAACAATACCGGCAGGAATAGACAGGAAAAACCACAAGTCAGCATTATCAGATGCCTGTTCCGCCCCCGCATAATCCTCCCGCAGGATCAAATTATTTACCTTTGTTGCATAGTAAAAGGAAATAAGTCCGAATGGTACAAAGAAAAAAAGTGTTGCCAGTACGGCTTTTGTCATGTGATTGGGGATATACCGGGTATTATTCATTACTGGAGGTACATCCGCACGGTAATTATATCCTTTTGCAAACTGATTTTCATTATTGAGCTGAATGGTAATGACCGGTCTGGATGCATTATTTACCTCTTTTTTGATAATAAACATTTTTGAACAGCATGGACACTCTGCCTGTAATCCCTGCCACTCTTCTTCCGCTTCAATTTTCTGATTGCAAAACGGACAATACATCTCGAATTTCATATAATCTCTTCCTTAACAAATCCATGGTATATTTTTGTTGTTTACTACTTTATGGGAACAGGAAAACTCCCCGGTAAAAATATCAACTTTGCCCTGCGGCAATCAGACAGGCAAGTATAAGAGAACTTCCCACAGCGATCCAGAACCACATATCTGCATTCTGTGACGCCTTCTCCGCACCGTTATAATCACCACGCTTGACTAAATTATCCACCTGCAAAGCATAAACGATAGACATAAATCCCAGTGGAAGAGTGCAGAATAATAATGATAATACAGCTTTTGTCATGTGATTGGGAACATATCGCGGAGCTTGCATACCCAATCCCGGAGGTACATACGCATTGGAGTTCTGCCCTTTGGCAAATTGGTTTTCATTGTTGATCTGAATATTAATGACTGGCTGAACTGTATTATTTTCCGGCTTCAAGATCACAAACTTTTCAGAACAGCATGGACACTCTGCCTGCTGTCCCTGCCACTCTTCTTCCGCTTCAACTTTCTGATGACAAAACGGGCAATACATTTTGAATTTCATACGGTTATCTCCTTTTTTATTTAGAATTCATCAATAAATTTATAATATACCAGTTATAGGGAACATAACCGATAAAAAATGCTATCCAGGTGTGTAATTGCAGATTATTTGCTTTGATGGGATAAGTTTTTCTCCATTTGTGATAGAGTACATCTGCAAAGAGAAGTCCTATAAGATTTATCCAGGGCAGAACAATTATTGCATAAACAGGAATGACATCACGCAGTGTCAGATCTTCAAGTTGTACAGAATTCCCATCTCTCTGTTGCTGGGAGTTGTGAACATTTGAATTGACTTTTGAGCTGAATGTGGATTGACCGGACGGCAGAATGATCATAATACTGCAATAGGGACATTCTGTCTGCTGCCCCTGCCATTCATCTTTGAACTGCATTGTATTTTTACAATGCGGACATTGATACATCATAAAAAAACTCCTTGTAGATTTGTTTGATGAAACATCAAACAACAATTGGTTAAAAAATGAAGATAAATAATACCACATTTTTTTATCTTACAACAATGCGGTAAAGACTCCAACTTTCTTGCAGTAAAATGTAAAAAAAATAAATTTTAAGATAAAAAAGCAGAAAATTCCACACAAAAAGTTTGTATTCAATAACAGTGACTGGAACAAGGTAAAAAATATCCCCCGGAAAGCAAATAACATACCTTCAGGGGGATTGTAAAAGCTGTTCTGTTTACAGTACCATTCTGTACAGAAAAGACATTATAACAAGGGTATCATATCTGTTATATAAAAAACGCAGGCTTAAAGGAATAACTTGTTTATTTTTTCTGCGGCAATCGCACCTTCACGGAAGATCTTCATTTCCTCCCCATTTACATAAACTACGGTGGAAGATTGACTTTCCGGGGAAATACTGCCGCCGTCGATCACAAGAGAAACCTCCCCATCAAGAGTGGAAAGAGCTTCCTTTACCGATAAGGCTGGTGGAGTTCCGGATAAATTTGCACTTGTCTGGGCAAGCGCTTTTCCATAGGATTGTAATAATTTCTGCATAAAAGGATGGTCCGGCATACGGAATCCGAATGTCCCTCCAGCCCCGTCGGGAATAACAAGAGTCAAGGCTCCCGGCATGAATTTCTCCATAAGCAGGATCGCTTTCCTGGATAATTTACATTCAGGCGGTACAACTGCCATATCCGGAAGAAAGGCTCCCAGAAGTTTACTTTTTTCCCGTTGTTTCAAGGCATAGATCTTTTCCCTTGCCGCCATATTTTCATAATCACACACAAGCCCGTAAACTGTTTCCGTAGGGACAAGCAATACGCCGCCTTCCGCAAGGATCTTCACACATTTTTCAATCACACCAGGCGAATCTTCTTTCAAAATTTCCATCTTCTTATTCCTCAAATGTTTCTGCCAGCTCAAATTCATCTGTTGCCAGCAATCTTTTTACAAGGGTTTCCACATGATATTCCGGGGCGGAGGCTCCGGAAGTGATCCCCGCTGTTTTACAATCAGAAAGATCCGGTAATATGAAACTGTCCGGATCCGGTACAAGAAAAGCTCTTCTGCCTTCCTCCTTCACGATCTCCACAAGTCTGCGGGAATTGGAACTTTTCTCAGATCCGGCAACAAAAACAATATCACATTTCCCTGCCAGAAGTTTTACCGCATCCTGTCTTTCCTTCGTTGCATAACATACATCGGCTGGGATCTCAAGATGGGCAAGAGCTGCGGAAAGACGTTCTTTCATCTTTTTCACCGTTCCGGCGGACATAGTCGTCTGGGATAAACAGCCGAAAGAGGTATTCTTTTTTTCCCTATCACTTAAAGAAGCAAGAAAAGTTTCCACTTCACTCTCATCCTGAAGGATCGTTACAGGACTTTTCACTCTGCCTGCGATCCCTTCCGTTTCCCGGTGGCCCCGTTTTCCCAGAAGAAGGATGGAGAGATCCCGGCTTTCAAAATCTTCCGCAGTTCTGTGTAATTTCTTTACAATGGGACAACTGGCATCCACGATCCTTTTACAGACTTTTTCCGCCCTTTTTTCCACGTCAAGAGATATTCCGTGGGCGCTTATGATCAAACAATCCGCATACAGAGCCTCTTCCGGTTCCTCCACAAACACAACCCCTTTCCGCATAAGATCATTGACTATGGCATCATTGTGTACGATCTCATGCAGAACAAAGATCTTCTTTTTCTTTTCCGGATCTTCTGCAAGGACTTTTTCCACAAGGGAAAGAGCGTTTTTCACCCCGGAACAAAAACCCCGTTTTCCGGCAAGAATGATTTTTTTCTTTTCCCTGTTTTCCATTGAACAACTCTTTTTCTCTTATTTCTGCAAAGTTTCCCCGGGAGCGATTTTAAAAGGCTCATCATCCCATTCTCCCCACAAAGTCAATGCGGTGGGATTGTGGATGATATGGCAGTCGGCGGAAGTTACGATTGCTTTTGTGGCAAGCAGATACTCACAGATCTCAATATTGGTGGCATACCAGATATCTTCCTTATTTGCCATCTTTGCACAGAATTCCTCAATAAGCCCCCAGTTGTTCTGATCGTTGAACTCATAAGAATGACCCCATACAAACATCAGAGCAAGCTTATATTTCAGTTTAAGAAAAATATCACCTTTCTGCAAAAGGTCATTATTATGGTGACAAGTGGTATGCCATTCCATAAAGCTGTCCGGAATACCGAATCCCCCCAGATTTCCGGCTCTTCTTGCATAAATGATCCCCAGTTCAGAAATGATTTTCTGCGTTTCCGGACTTCTTGCACCATAGGCATACGCCATTCCCCGTACGATCTTTCCTGAAATACGTTCCAGATTTTTCCGGTCTTCCAGAATTTCCTCCACGGCGGAAAGATGGGAAAGTTTGGGCATAGTTTCATGATTCAGACCATGACAGGCTATTTCATGGTTTTTATATACTTCTTTTATCTCGTTTTCAGGAAGTCTTCTGCCTTTGCCCATCATACCGCTGTTGAGATTGAAGGTTCCTTTCATCCCGTATTTATCAAAAATGGCAATAAGCTGTTTGTCATAAATAACGCCGTCATCATAACTGAAGGTCAATGCTTTGCGTTTACCGTTGTGAAAAAGGAAATTAAGTTTCATCGTCTGTAGCCTTTTCATTATATTTTATGTTATTGAAGAAGATCTGTTTCGATGCTGCTGTATGTCATAAAGGGGAAATCTTTCATAAAGGGGGATTTTTCTCCCGTTTGAGATGTATGCAGACAAATGGATGGATGATGTTTTATCCTTTCATACTCCATTTGCGTCATACCGGTAACATCCAGTGCCGCCACGATCCCCGCCCGGTCGCACATCTCCAGATCTTTTTCAGCATCAGGAGAACTGCCGGAAACCACAGTAAAATTTTCACCGTTTTCTTTACCGTTTTTCATCAGATTTTTTACCGGCATATTTAAAGAACCGTTTACTTTTCTGCACTTGATTTCTTTTCCATTGATCAGCAAAACATTTTTTCCGCAGGAAATCCCGAGAGAAGTTTTTCTCAATCCGGACATCTGTAAAATAATGTAGAATGCTGCACCATTTTTGTAAAAAACAGTTTTCAATTCATACAATGCCGGTTCGCCTTCTGTACACGGATTCCAGATCAGGGGATTAAAAATCTTCACTTTCTGCATGAATGGCTGTTTATTTTTCCCTTTCTGTATGGAAAAACGGGCTGACTCGATCATCTCAAATGAGTCCACAAAATAGGAGGCGATCAAAGTAGTATTTTCAGGAGAATCCACAGAAAGAACCGGGGTTATTTCCAGCAGATTTCCATTATGAATAAATTCATGGGTTATTTCAACATTTTCAAAAATCTTTTTATCATCCGCCATCGTATTATCCTTTTCTTCCGTTTTTTCTTTGTCTTTTTTTACTGCATCTTCTGTTTTTTACCTGTTTCATGCACTAATGCGGCAAAAAGGGAACACTCTTCAGGACTGAAAAAATTCTCCCTGCCCGCAGGAGAAGCAAGAAAAGAACCTTTGAACCCGTGACGGACAAGATATTCCACCCAGGGGATCAGATGCGCTTTTACAAGTGTTTCCCCTTTATCTCTGTTATAATGAAAAACAATGCTTACCGCATCAAAGGCTGCTTGCAGAGCATATTCTTCCACCGTCTTTTCCCGGTCAAGCTCATGGGGATAGATATCCAGAAGAAATTTTATACGGGGATTCATACACTCCCGCAAAAACATACTGATATCGGCTGTATCCATACTGTTTTCTCTCCCGGGAATACGCAAGGGCAGAAGGATATATTGATCAAACTGCATAAGAACGGGCAGAAGTTTATTGTAAAATCTTTTCAGAAGCGCTTTTTCCCTTCCGCCGGAAGCAAGGATCTCTGCAACAGGCAGATCAAGGACAATATATTTTATATTCATCCCGCCCAGTTTTTTGCAGATGGAAACAGTTTCTTCCGTAAATGCATGAATGGTCTTTTCTGCTGAGAAAAATACAGTATCTTTCAACGCCCGGGAAAAAATCTCCCCCACGGAAGCAAAAGAAAAATTCTGCACAAATTCATTTCTCTGGAAAATACCAAGAGATTCCAGCTGGTCAAAAGAGATCTCCACAGCAGAAAAATCCCCGACGTTACACAACTCCGCCAGTTCCGCTCCGGCAAAAGCTGTATGGGTAAATCTCATACCCGGATAAAGGAATCTTCCGCCAGTATTTTCTGTTACCGGCAAAGGCTCCCCGTTACAGCCATTAAAATAAAATCCCCCGTTACCGGTATATATGTCTCTGTTTGTATTTTTCATCAGTCCATTACCACTTTATCTGCATCTCACAAAAATCCGGCTTCCGCAAGTTTCTCAAGAGTAACGGAAGAACTCTTCTTCCCCCCAGTTTCCTGATTGATCCGCATGAGAAAGTTATATACATATTTTCCAAGCATATCTGTTTCCAGATTGACCATATCTCCGTTTTTTTTCGTTTGCAGATTTGTTTCATTCCATGTGGTGGGAATAATACAGATGGTAAAGGAGTTTTCCTTCACGGAAGCAACTGTAAGAGAGATCCCGTCAACAGCAATACTCCCTTTCGGGACAATATACACAAGGATCTCTTCCGGAGCTGTGATCTCAAGAACAGTATCATCCCCCTCTTTTCCCAGAGAAAGGATTTTTCCAGTCCCGTCCACATGACCGGAAACGATATGACCGCCCAGCCTGTCTCCGGCGGCAAGGGCACGTTCCAGATTTACAGTACTTCCGGAAACAAGTTCCCCCAGATCGGTTTTGTCAAAGGTCTCTTTCAGCACATGGAAGGAAAGATCCTTTCCGGAAAAACTTTCCAGAGTGAGACAGGTACCGTTTACAGCAATACTTTCCCCCAGTTTCAAATCGTGAAAAATCTTATGGGAACGGATAAAAAGTTTTCCCGCTTTTCCTGTCATATTTTTACCGGTGAACTCCCCGGTACACTGAACCAATCCTGTAAACATATCCTTTTCCTTATTTATACTTTACCAGACCGGAAAATGCAAGATCTTTTCCGTACTGCTTATATTTTACATCTTCCAGCAGCCATGCCTTTTCCAGATTTTCCGGAGAAGAACCGGCTATGGATGGAATACTTTTTTCCCCGCCCAGGATTTTTGGGGCAATGTGAAACTCTACCTTATTGACTGCTTTTGCTTCCAGTGCAGAAGCGGCAAGAGTTCCACCGCACTCCAGAAGAATGGATGTCACATTTTCAGATCCGAGTCCAAGAAGGAACTTTTCCCACTCTTCAGCATTTTTCAAAGAGACAAATTCCCACTTTTCCCCCTCCGGACAGGATTTTTTCATATTTTCCACATCATTTGTCACAACGATCCTGCGGGGAGTTTTCAGTATATTTCCAGCTTCATCCCTTACGGTAAAACGGGGATGATCCATCCGGAATGTCTGACCGCCAGTCACAACACAATCCGCCCACATTCTCAAGTCCATCACTCTGTTTCTCGCCTCTTTCCCTGTGATCCACCGGGATACACCGTTATAACAGGCGATTTTTCCGTCAAGGGTCTGGGCCGTTTTCAGCAAAACAAAAGGTTTTCCGGTGGTGATCCAGTGAAAAAAGGCTTCATTGAGGCAAAGACACTCTTTTTCCAATACTCCGGAAATAACCTCTATACCGGCGTCTTCCAGTATTTTTACAGCTCTTCCTGCGTGTTTCGGATTGGGATCAAGACAGCCGATGACTACTTTCTTTACTCCGGAAGCAAGGATCGCATCTGTACAGGCGGGAGTACGCCCTTTTGTGGAACATGGCTCCAGAGTAACAAAAAGAGCAGCAGCTTTTACATCATTTCCTTTTTTTGCCGCATCAGAAAAAGCATTGACTTCCGCATGGCCCTCCCCTGCTCTCACATGCCAGCCTTCACCGAGAATAATGCCGTCTTTTACGATAACAGCCCCCACCATAGGATTGGGGGAAGTGGTGCCAAGCCCCTTACCGGCAAGGGAAAGAGCTTTATCCATATAAAATTCAAGTTCACGCATATTCAGTATATACCTTTATCAATTATCCGGTTCAATGTAATACAATCCACTTGTGATCGCCCAGGCATCGGCTGTTTCCATTTTCTTTACTTCGTGTCCCCTGCCCCATGTATCGGAGAACAGGATCATGGAAAGAGATTGCCGGGAAGATTTTTTTCTGCTTCTGCTGTTTGTCTGACCGTCAGAAGATATTCCGTATCCTGTAATAAGCCGCAGATGTCCGCCTCTCCCCCCGCCCTGTTCCGGAGAAAAATCCATAATGACCGCCCAGAGTACAGGGATCCCCGCATCGATCTTTTCTTTGACAAACCCACAGAAATATTTTTCAAAGGCGCGTTTTTTTAACTGAAAAAGAGCATTTCTTCCGATTTGAGGATCAGCAGTAAGAAAAGTTCTCTGCAAATCAATATGCTCACCGAACCTGGCAATTTTTATACGGGGAGCCTTTTCCTTCTTTGCCAGGGAATTATATTTGGAAACAAATTTTTCCAATTCTCCTGCAGATCTCATAAATTCATATTGTTTTCTTACGTCCACATTGAGTTTTTTGGAGATCTTCCGGAGTGCTGTGTACATATTCAGGGAATTTGTCCCCCCCTTTGCGGTAGTATCCATAAGTCCGGCAAGAACGTGTTGATTCACATTTCCGCCGTAATAGGAGAAAAGCCGTTCAAGAACAGCCGGAACACAATACCCTTTCGGTCCCTGATCCACCATGGGGATCCCCTGAATGACCACATATTCCCCGTCACGTTTTACATTTTCCGCAAGTTGTTTCTTTTTGATTTTTATGGGGACAACAGGAGGAGATCCTTTGCTGTCCTTACGGGTACTGTCAACACTTTGTACCGTCAACTCTTCTTCAGCATCCCCATTCCCCTGTGACGGAAGAAATTCGATATAACAGTAGGAGGAGCCTCCCTGTTTATTTTTTTCACTGCTCCAGTTCAATTTCAATTCACCATAGGGAAGGCTCCAGGAATAATACCGGATCTTTTCAAACCTCTGTAATTTCTGATTTCCTTCCTCAGGAGCTTTTCTCAAATGAAGCGTGATCATCTCCGTCATGTTGTTAAGCATTGCGGTAAAGGTGTTTGCAGTATAACTTACTCCGGTATCATCCCCTTCATTGAACACAGAAACATAAAAACGGGAAAATTTTCCGTTTCTGAAATCTATGATGGATTCAGCAAACTTCTGTCCGGCAAAGGTCAGAGCCGCCCTTGAGTTTCTTCCGGAATAATATCTTACAGAATCCTTTTTGGATGATGTCCAGATATAGAGATTTTTTTCCCGGAACGCATTGCCAGAATATAAATTTTCGACATTCAGCGAGAGAAATGGACTGTCATTCTGTTGAAAATATGCAAGAAGATCACCGCTTTTCAGTTCGTGCTTTGATTTTTTTGCTTTCATAGCATCTGCTGCGGTCCACTTTTTCTTCCGGGAACGGCTTCTTTTGACAGGTCTTGCTGTTCTTATTGTTACAGTTTTTCCCCGGGAACAGGAAGTACCGCAAGTATTGCTGTTTTTGCGGACATATACCTGGGCAGACAGTCCGGCTGTCAGAAATACAAGCAGAAAAAGCAGATTGTATTTCAAGGATATATATTGAAAAAATTTTGAAAAGATCATTTTTATTTCCCATCTGTCATTCCGTAAATATACAGAAAAATACTGTATTTTCTTTCTGCCTGTTTTTAATATAATGACATCCGGCTTTTTTTCAAGGCTTCAAGTCGTCTCTGCAATGGAAAAAAAATACTTTTTCCACCAGTTATTTTACAAATACAGTTCTCTCTGCCATTTTTCAGGGAAAACCTGCTGAAAACCAGAGGGGACGACTTGACAAAAAAGAATTTTTGTGCTAATGTTACCATGAAAAAAAATGCTACACAATAAATCCAGTATACAAAGGAGACGGCTCATGGCAAGAAATATGCATAAGTTTGAAGAACTCACTCCATGGGAATTCGATCAGGAGAAGGAACGCGCTTCAATCATATATATCGCTGCCGGTCCCATGGAATACCATGAAGAGTGCAATGCTCTGGGGATCGACCCCTGTAAAGGGTATGCCTGGTGTCTGTACGCGGCAGAAAAAGCCGGAGGGATCGTATTTCCCCTGGTGCCTTTTGCCCCGGATGGCGGCAGACCTTTTCAGGATCAGGCGACATTGCGGGAAAGATGGAATACTTGTAAATTCGGAGAATATACCCGTACCCCCCTTATCTATCCCAGTGTCTATTCCAGCAGGGAAGTATGCGTTCCACTCTACCGGGAACTTCTGGAAACATTCGCCGTGGAACATAAATTCAAACTCTGCGTATTTTTCGGCTCCCACGCTCCGGCAGGGGACATCATCAAGATGATCCTTGAGGAAGAGGCCGCCGCAAACGGTATAAAACTGGACATCAAGCCCAAAGGAGCTGTTACCGGAGATTACAAAGGCATGAGAGTTCTTGCCACAGGCAGTCTGGATTTCAACCGGGATATTGTCCGGAAGATCTATGATGAAAACGGTATCAAACGTATCAGTCATGGCGGACTCTGGGAAAGTGCCATCAATAAGGCGGTAAACGAGGAATATTTTC
Source organism: Victivallales bacterium (assembly GCA_045612485.1). Lineage (GTDB taxonomy): Bacteria > Verrucomicrobiota > Lentisphaeria > Victivallales > UBA1829 > RGIG5327. The sequence continues at coordinate 13,725 of JAZKZE010000025.1, forward strand.
AGGAAAAATATCTGGATGAAACGATATACCCCCAGCATTACGGAGTACTGAAGGATGAAGAAGCGGAAGGGATCGTCCGTCCTGTGAAATCGGAATACAAAAAAATGACAGATGAGATTGCCAAAACTCTTTTTGAAACAACAGCAGAAAGATTTACTCAGGCTGTTATAGAAGAATACAACAAAGTAAAGTAAGTATATACAAGTTTTCAACTCATAACAGAAAAGGAAGAAAACATGAAAACAAAAACTCTTCTCTCTGTACTTGCCCTTGCAAGTTCCACTGCACTTTTTGCAGCACCTGCCGCAAAAAATCTTATTCTCAATCCCTCTTTTGAAGGAAAAGTAAATGCCAAAGGCGTACCCGCCGCCTGGGGAATGGACTCGGCTGCAACTGGTTCCATTGTAAAAAATGCTGATGGAACACACTCTTTCAAACTTACCGGACAATTTCTGCGTCAGATCATTTTCGGAAGTGCCTTCACACCCAAGACTGATAAATATTTCCGGATCACACTGAAAGCATCCGGCAAAGGAAAATTGTATATCTCCCAGGCACATTTTACCACTCCTGTAAATGAAAAAGGGAAAAAGTACAATAAGTTCCATAACTCTACCGGTGTTGCCACATTTGTCCTGACGGATAAAGCTACGGAATACAAAGCCGATCTCAAGATCCCTGCCGGGGAATTCTGTCAGCTGCTCTTCCGTGTGGATAAAAACAATGAAGCCATTCTGGATGATGTCAGCGTAGTGGAAGTCCCCGCACCTGCCGCGAAATAAGAAAAATAAGGAAAAACGAATGAAAACAATAAAAGCAGCTTTTTTTACTGCCGCAACTCTTCTGCCGGCATTGCTGATGGGCTTTGATCTTGTCAGAAACTCTTCTCCTGTTTCCGGAGTGAAAGTTGACGGCACAGAACCGGGGCTTGCCCTGGGTGCAAAAGAGATCATTTCCTACACGGAAAAGGTAACGGGAGCGGATATCTCCAAAGCTCCTGCCAATATGATCCTTGCCACAGTAAAAAGCAAAAATATTCCGGCAAGCATCCGGGAAGCCCTTGCCAATGTAAAGTCTGACGAAGGCTTTTTCATGGGGAAAGTTGACGGTAAATTTTATATTGTGGGGACAACCGGCATCGGAGCCTGGTACGGTACCTGCGACTTTATGGAAAAATATCTGGGGGTAAAATGGCTTGCTCCCTATGAAGATGGAACATTCTTTACAAAGAAAGCAAATGTTTCCGCTCCCGATAAAGGCAGAGTTGATGCTCCCTTCTTTGAATTCCGTATCATCAATCAGTGCGGTACTCACGGATTCGATCCCATGAGCCGTGAATGGGCAGGTCACAACCGCCTTCACGCTCCCGGCCCCTGGGGGATCACGGATACCATGGTGAAATACCGTAAATTCCATGAACAGAGAATGAGACTCAACCGTACCTCCACCGGAGGACATCTCACCTTTGAACTGGCTGTTCCTGCAAAAATATACGGCAAGACCAATCCGGAATACTTTGCCCTTGTGGACGGCAAACGCCAGACCGATGCAAAGATGATCCATCACTGTATCACCAATCCGGAAGTACAGGAAAAAGTCTATCAGCACATCATCAAACATTTTGAGACCTATGGAACAGACAATGTTTCCTATCTCTTCGGAGCCCCCGACTCCCTCCGCGGCTGGTGTCAATGCAACAACTGCCGGAAACTGGATGACGGATTGGATACCAATGTAACAAGAAGATTCCATATCACCACCCAGAAGATCGCCAAACGTGTATGGAAAAAATTTCCTGATGCAAGGATCTGGGCATGGGCTTACTGGAATTACCGGGAGATCCCCGCCGGAGTGGAGATCGATCCCCGGACATACGTCTATTTCTGCTCCCACGCCAGATGCTATGCTCACGCTCTGGATGATGAATCCTGCGGAAGAAACGCTGCCGTATATAATCTTCTGAAAAAATGGATGAAGATCAATAAAAAAATCTTTATCTATGAATACGGTATGGCTGTTCCCTACGGCTATCATCCCTATACGGAGATCATGTTCAAAGATCTGAAACTTTACAAAAAACTGGGACTTCTGGGCAGAAAAGAGGAGATCCATTTCCCCCACACCAATTATAATGCCTCCCCCACCCGGAAGAAAAGTCCCCTCACCTCCACCTACGGGATGCGGAATCTGTGGCAGTTCTGGTATCTTTATGCAAAAGCATGCTGGAATCCGGATCTGGACTTCAACAAAGCCATTGCAGAAGCGGAAAAGACTTTCTATGGCAAAGCCTATCCTGCCATGAAAAAATATAATGACTTGCGCCGTAAACTCTGGAAAGAGACCATCGGCTGTATCGGATTCCCCCATGGCGACGAAAGAACTCCTCAAATCCTCCAGAAGCCTGGAGCAAAGGAAGAACTGCTCAAGTATCTTGATGAAGCTGCCCGTCTTGCCAAAGGGGATGCCCGGTTGGAAAAACAGATCAGACTGGAAAGAGATTTCCTTGACTTCTTCTGGATCAAAACCAATGAAAAATACAGAGAATCCCTGGGCAGAAAACTTGCGGCTCCCGCAACAAATAAAGCTCCTGTCATTGATGGGAAAGGTACAGACACCGCCTGGAGCAAGGCTTTCTATGTAAATAATTTTGTTACCGCCTTCGATAATAAATTTTCTTCCATGCCGGCAAATCTTACCACATCCGTGGGTATTCTTTCGGATAAGAATAATCTTTATTTCCTTATTCAGGCAAAAGAACCTGCCATGGACAAACTTCTTGTCAATGCAAAAGATGCGGCAAGCATCAAACAGATCTGGAAAGATGATATTATTGAACTCTTCATTGCGCCGCAGAACAACAGCCAGAAATATTATCAGATCGTTGTCAATGCCAATGGCACAGTTCTTCAGCTTGAACAGCCCGGCAATAATACAAAGATCGATCTGGGGATCACTGCAAAAGCGGTAAAAAATAAAGACGGCTTTGTCATTGAGCTGAAAGTTCCCACTTCCAGAATGGATGGTTCTTTCGCTTCCGGGATGATCTGGAAGATGCATGCCGCCCGTTCCAGAAGAATCAAGGATACCAATCCTTCCGGTCCCTGGAGTCTGGATGGTTCCGCCTTCCATTCCCGTGTGGATTACCGTACACTTCTCATCGGCAGCCCCATTGTGAAAAACGGTTCCTTTGAAGAGGGAAAAGATAAAAAAGGTGCCCCCAAATTCTGGAGCAGCAATGGAAAAAACAAAGGGCAGATCATTCCCCTTTCCGGCGGAACGAATGCTTTCAAACTTCTTCCCGGCGGTGATCTGCGTCAGATTCCCTACGGCGGTATCTTCATGCCCAAAGAAGATACGGTTGTGGAAATCAGTTTCCGTGCATCCGGAAAAGGTACTCTTTCTGTCAGCAACGCCCGTTTTACCAAAGGTAAAAAAGGCAATAAATTCATTGTCACCCAGGGAATCACAACTGTACAACTTACAGAAAAAAGCACCCTTTACAATGCTGTTTTTACGGTAAAAGCTAAAGAATTCACCCAGATCATCTTCAGAGTAAATGGAGATGGTGCAGAGTGTATTCTTGATGATGTTTCCATCATAAGAAAATAAAATACGGAAATATCTGAAGCAAAAAATACCGGCATCGCCAAAAAGTGATGCCGGTATTTTTCATTGAACAGAACACTTCTTTTTATTTTTCAAAAGAATCAATAGAGTGCATATTATGGAAAAATACGTTGGGCAGAGGATATTCCCCTTCCCCGTGATGACTGGTAATACTGTGTTCTTCCTTGCAACGGAAATATAAAACATCAGAAATCACAGAATCACTTAAAGGCGCACCGAAGGTGATCCCCCGTCTTGTTTGCGCACGGACATTGCGGATCTGGAAAGCGTAAGTTTCTCCAAGTGCAGCAGAACCTGCATAATTGGGTGCGCCTATCTTGATCGCCGCCCAGCCATAATGTCCGGGAGGGGCTGTTTCCAGCAAACCATCCACAAAGATGTGGTGCATTTTTACCCCTTTCTGGTTGAGGAAACGGATAATAAAATAGCCGCCGCCGGAATACCCCCGGACATTTCTTATGGTAATATTGAATACATCATCATTGCTTACATCACTGCTGCCGCCGCAATATTCCACACTATTGAAGGTGCCTGCCGGACGCACTTTGGAAGCTATAGCCGTAAGTGCGATCAGATCATCGCCGGAACATCCTGTAATATTTTCAATGAGAATATCCCGGCATCCCCGGCGCAGATCCAGACCATCCTGATTGAGCATCCGTTCTTCCACACCGTCAACGATCCTGTATTCACTGGTATCAAATTCAATATCTCTTACCACACCTTTCCGGCAGTATTCCAGAGAGATCGCCCAGCAATGGGCTTTGCGTATGAGAATATTTTCAATGGAAAAATCTGTTGCTTTCACAAAAAGTACACCGATATTCCGCCAGTCGCCCTTCTGATTTTCCCCTTCTTTTCCGGCATCCGTACCATAGGTCATGCGTTTGCTGCGGTCTTCCCCGTCGGCAGGGTAAGGGGCAATTTTCTGTACCCCCAGAAACTTGTTGCTGTCTCCGGTGGAACGGGGATGTTCCGCCCCCTCCAGAATGGCTTTGCCCTCCCCTATGATATGAACATTATTGATGACGGAAGGCTCTGTGCCGTCATTGTAAAGAGGTGCATTTGCAGTACGGAAGAAATTATCCCGTGATGCGTCAGAAAGTTTGATCAGAGTATTGCAGATGATAAAGGTCATATTTTCCGGCAGGAGAATGGCAGAATCAATGAGCCAGAAATCCCTGGAGGAATTTTCATCCGGCAGCCTTTTCCCCATACGGACAAAAGAGCCGGCCTTTGCTGCATCAGCAACAGCAGAATTGATTTTTTCTATATCACTTCCGGTATAATCATTAGGGTCAAAGTAATTCATACCGTCCTCCGTGAGCTGTTTTAATCTATGAAAAGATCTCTGCTGGCAAATTTGGCGTCAGCGGTCAGATTGATCCCCAGTCTGCGCAATCCGGCTTCGTCACCGGGAGCAGGGATGTGGGAAAGATGGATCTCGCATCCGGCAAGGTTTTTCAGGCATTTTACAGCAAGTTTTGCAGCAGGATTCCCGGGGACACTCACACTTAAGGCAATAAGCATTTCATCCAGAGCAAGACTCAATTTTTTACTCTTCCATATTTCTTTCTTGAAAGACCCCAGACTCTGGATGATCTCCGGGGAGATGAGAAGCAGTTCATCCGGGAGTCCCGCAAGGCGTTTGATTGCATTAAGGATACAGGAACTTGCCGCATGCATCAGGGGGGAATTTTTTCCGGTGATGATCGTTCCGTCCGGAAGTTCCAATGCCGCACCGCAGAAAAAGTTATCATTGCCTTTTCCGGGAGTTGTAGCAGCCTCTTCCGCTGCCTGTCTTGCAGGAAGGACAACGGGGCGGTCGGTTTCTTTCAGATTGAGGTTATCCATAAGATTTTTCACTCTGTTTACCGTCTGCTGATCAGCAGAACCGGTCACATAATCACAGCAATACCGGAAATATCTTCTGATGATCTCCTGGGATGCCGCCGCCCTGACGATCTCATCATTGGTGATGGCAAAACCGACACGGTTAACGCCCATATCCGTGGGGGATTTATAAGCATTATCTTCGCCCATGATCTTTGCACAGATACGGTTGACAACAGGGAAGATCTCAATATCCCGGTTGTAATTGACTGCGATCTCACCATATTTTTCCAGATGGAATGGATCCACCATATTGATGTCACCGATATCCGCAGTCGCCGCTTCATAGGCAATATTGACGGGATGATTCAAAGGCAGACTCCAGACAGGGAATGTTTCAAATTTTGCGTAACCTGCCATAATTCCCCGTTTCTGTTCGTGATAAACCTGGGAAAGACAGGTCGCCATTTTTCCGCTGCTGGGACCGGGACCGGTCACAATGACGATGGGCTTGGTCGTTTCGATGTATTCATTCGCCCCGTACCCGTTATCGCTGGCGATCCGTTCCACATCGGCAGGATACCCTTTGATGGGGGGATGCTTATAAACCCGGACACCCCGACGGGTAAGTTTATTGATGAAATTATTTACAAGGGGGTGATCTTCATACCGTGTAACAACAACAGACTTTACAATGATACCTTTATCCCGCAGGGAGTCGATGATACGCATGGTGTCGGCGTCATAGGCGATCCCGAAGTCCGCCCGGACCTTTTTCCGTTCAATGTCCCCGGCATAAATACAGATGATCACATCAATCTTATCTTTAAGCCGCTGCAGCAGTTTCAGTTTCACATTGGGATCAAATCCCGGCAGAATCCTTGCCGCATGATAGTCATAGGCAAGTTTGCCGCCGAACTCAAGATAAAGTTTATTTCCCGATCTTTCTGTCCTTTCAAGGATCGCTTCCGATTGTTCTGCAAGGTACTTTTCGTTGTCAAAACCCGTTTTTTTCATAATTTACGCCTTTTCATCATCTCTGTTTGGATACAGGTAACTGCTGCACTCTTATTGAAACTCGGGGGTATAATATATTACTCCGCAGTGTATTTTTCAAATGTAAAACCTCATCAAAAAATAAAAAAACAATTTTCCGGCAGTAAAAAACATAAAAGAGGTAATTTCAAAAGTCATTCAAAAAACTCAAAGCAGGTATACTTTCAGATTTTTGAGGAGTTTTGAAATCACCTCAAAAGACTCAAAAAAGGATCTCCGGAGGCTTTTTATGGATTTTTTGATAAAGTTTTTATTCTTTTTTATTTGCAAAATGTGTATTTTTACAGTATAGTAGTGTATGTGACATGTTTCCCTGAAAAATATAATACAGTTGATAAAATGCAATCCTGACAGAAAGAAGCGGTTTGAGAGCAATGCAAGTTGTAAGATATATGTTGAAAAAGTTCATTTTTCCCGGTGCGGCAGTTCTTGTACTTTTCTGCGGCTGTTCAGACGAGAAAGCCGCCCCCCTTCCCAAAGCCCATCCCGAACTGCTCTTTGAGATCTGTGAAAACGGCAAAATGAATGACTATACCACCATGCTTCCCAAAATCCAGAGATTGCGTGCTATCGACCAAACCAGTGTCTTTCTGGCAGAGCTGGAAAATACAGCAAAAGTGAATATTCTGGTAGATGAAGTCAATCTTCTTGCAGCTTCCGGCAAATTCCGGGAAGCCCTGGAAGTGGTGAATACTTATGAACAGAAAAACGGGATGAGTACCGGATCCGATAAAGTCAGGGAATTTCTCTCCAAATTGATCCAGCTGGATGAAACTCTTGCTGTTCTTCAGAATCCCAAAAACAGTGAGGAGTTCAAAAAAGCCTTGCTGCGTCTTGAAAATCTGGGAAAAAAAATGGAATTTTCTCCGAAAATAAGGAACTTTGCATCCGCAAAACTGTCTGAATACGGAAAGTTCAGGCTCTTTGAATATGGCAGTGTATGTTTCAATCTCTGGTCGGAAGCAATGTTTTTCAAAACGGAAGATCCGGCGGAAAGTGCAACCTTTGCAGCATTGCTCGGTGCAATGAAAAGTGACTTTCCTTTTTATACTTCCCTGCTTCCCCTGGAAAACGATTCAGCGCAAGTCGATCCGGCGGATATAAAAAATATTTCCAAATGAAAGTAAAAAAACAAACACTTAATACAACAAAAGAAAGGTAAACAAACATGAAAAAAACAATCAACTACAGAAGCTTTTTAGCGTCTGCCGCAGTCATGCTGACCTTTACAGCACTTACTGCTGCTTGTGACCAGGAACAGCCCAAAGTCAAAACAGCCCAGATCGCTCCGGCAAAAGCCAAGGAAGCCCCCGGTCTGATCCCTGCCCAGACTGCACCCAAATCTATGGAAGAAAGTCTTTCCTTCCTTCCTGATCCTGTTGCCATCATCGGTGACAAAAAGATCTCCAAAGCGGAATTCCTCAAAAAAATGGGGAACATCCCTCCTGAATTTCTTGCTCAGATGCCGAAAAATCTTCTGATGCAGCAGTTCAAAATGGCTATTGAAACTATGATCAATGAATATCTGCTTCTTCTTTCCGCAGAAAAAGCCGGGATCAAACCTTCCAAGGAACTTGCAGTTTCTGAATTTGAAAAGAAACTCAAAACCCTTCCTGCCGCCCAGCTGGAAACATTGAAACAGGAACTTGCCAAACAGGGCAAAACTCTCAATGATCTGAAAAAAGAATTCACCACCAATCCTGAAGTCATCAAAATGACTGCTGTAAACAGCTGGATCGAAAGAGATCTGAGAGGCAAACTCAATGTTACAGATGCGGAAGTCACCAAATATTACAATGACAACAAGGCTACTTTCAAAATGCCCCGTACTGTCACAACCTCCCACATTCTGATCTCCGGTTCTGATACCCCCGGTACTCCTGCTGATCCTGCAAAGGATAAAGCTGCCCGGGAAAAAGCTGAATCCATCCTCGCCCAGATCAAAAAAGGTGCGGATTTCGGTGCCATCGCCCAGAAGGAAAGCAAATGCGGTTCTGCTCAGGCAAAAGGTATGCTCGGTGAACTTTCCCAGAACCAGCTCGTTCCTGAATATTTCAATGCAGCCTTCGCTCTGAAACCCGGTGAGATCTCCAAAGTTGTGAAAAGCCCCTTCGGTTATCACATCATCAAACTGCACTCCAAAAAAGAAGCCACCACACTTCCTCTGGATGCAAAAATGAAAACAGCTCTCAAAGAAAAGCTCACCTCCGACAAGCTGGAAAAACAGATCAAGACCTATATCAAAGCTCAGAAACTGGCAATGAAGGTCATCATTCCTCCTTTCAAGGGTGAAGAAGCTGCCGCTAAGAAAGCCGCTCCTGCCGCTAAGAAGGCTGCTCCTGCTGCTAAGAAAGCCGCTCCCGCCGCTAAGAAAGCTAAATAAGACTTTCAGTATATTTGATTCAGCCGGGGTTCTCCCCGGCTTTTTTGTCGGTAAAACCGATTGTTTTTCAGCATACTAAAGCACTAAGGCATCTTTATTACAGGAGCCACTCCCGGCATAATTATAAATCATCCCGGTTCAAAGAAAAAAAATCCCCGTATATTTTCTCCAATTGAAAACATACGGGGATTTTTTATATATTACTGACTGTAGAATTTTATCCTGTCTTATTTCTTTTTGCAGGATTTTTTACAGCATTTCACAGGAGCTTTCTTTGCACTGCTTGCAGCTGCCTTTTTTGCGGCTTTTTCCTTTGCAAGCCGTCTTTCCTCCGCTTCCTCATAGATACGGGGAGTGAGAGAAAGAGAACTGCGGTAGGTGGGAATGGTATTTTCCATCAGATTGCTGATCTGTTTGAGTTTCCATTCCAGATGCCATTTGTCGCACATATAATCCATACTTGCTTCCCAGCCCAGACGGGAGTCGGCTTCCACAAGGGGAATGGTATTGCGGACATTCTGTTCTTCATCCAGAAGGATCTCATTCATTTCATCCAGCATTTTACCGGCTTTATCAAAATCATATTCAGCTTCAAGCCGTTTGTTGAGAAGCCACCATTTCTTGGTATTGACCATAGTATGGATTGCATTGCAGCAGAAGAACCCTACCCCGGCAGTCTTATTTGCCTTTTCCTGTTTTTCAGCAGGAACTTTCGCAAGGGCTTTGCGCATGATCTCATTACCTTTTTCCCAGATCTTCAATGCATCCCCCATAATACGGATATCTTCATGCACACGGCGGCCGCAGTTGGACATCTGATAAATATGTTCCGGTCTGTACATGGTATGCACCCAGCTTGCCCCTACAGGAGACTGGGGATAGGTGGGGAATACCATATTCTGTTCTGTATGGGGATAGAGTACAGGGTGGAAAATAAAGGGATAGGAAGGGCCTACACGCAAAGGTCCAGCCTGGTCATCAAAACCGGGGGTATAGGAATCCATTGCGGTACTCCAGTATTTCCAAGCTTTTACAACATCTTTTGCGGCAGCTTTACCGAAATCACGGATGGCGATCTTTTCCAGCATCTCTTCCATATTTACGGCGGGTTTCCAGAAACTCCATTTTGCACACTCACAGATCTCGGAGGGAGACCAGCCATAGTGATGGGAATCCATCACACCGGCAAGTCCCCAGTTTTCATGGGCTTTCAGCATGGCATCGAACCGGCGGAACCACTGGAAGGGGGCGGGAACATAAGGGATCACACCGAAGTCCCAGGTGCGCCCGGCAGTATTTGCCATGGTGTAAAGACGCAGATTGCGTTTCTTTGCAGCAATGGCTTCGGATCTGAAATAGAAGCCGGGACCGGGCGAAGTAATGGAATAGTCCGGCTGCACCATCTGGTGATTGGGATATTTGGTAATGGTATCAAACATCTCGAAAGTAGCTTCCAGAGAAACATCGGACGGAAGGGAATTGATAAGCGCGATACGTTCTTTTTCCGGAGCCCGTCCCCAGTTGTAAGTCCAGAATACGATATCCGCATCAGGATTATACTTGTAAACCGCTTTTTTCACAGCGTTGAGCCAGTCCGGATAGTCGGAACAGGGAAAAAAGCCCGGATAGGGACGACCGTCGGCAATAGCATTTTTCGGAGGATTTTTCCGGTCAAGTCCGTTGGTACGGGGGTCTTTACTGGGGAATCCGCAGCTTTCGCCTACAAGGATAAGCCCTTTTGCCTTGGGACTTTCTTTGAAAACAGCACCGTAACTATTGTCAAAAAATTCATCAGCATCCGGATCATCCGGGCTTTTATGACTGGGAAGATAACTGTAAAAATATACTCCCAGACCATATTTTTCGCAGCGGTCGATCAAATCATTGAAATCCATAAAACCGTGAGTAGTAAGATTGGGG
>JAZKZE010000026.1:0-4834 GCA_045612485.1 Victivallales bacterium
CACTACTCGGCTCAGGACTCCATCGTTTTTTATGGTGACGGACGCGCCTTTCTGTATGGCAAAGCGACCGTGAAATACGAAAAGATGGAGCTGGCGTCTGACAACATAAAGCTGAATATGGACAGCAGCATTGTCCAGGCAAGGGGCGGGAAAGACAGCACCGGAGCCGACATGGACCTGCCGGTGTTCACCGAAGGACAGGACTCTTACGAGTCTAAGTGCATCGACTACAACTTCAAGTCTAAAAAGGGACTTATTCGCGGAGTTGTGACTCAGCAAGGCGACGGCTACATCACCAGCGACAAGGCAAAGAAGCTCGACGACGACGTATTCCTTATGAAGGACGGAAAAGATGTTTCCTGCGTTATCACAGGAAAAAATGCTTCCGTTGTGGAAAAGTATGCGGCAATGGAATTGAGTCTTTATCTGGGGAAGATCGCAAATGGCAAAGCGCCGGTAGTGGGGACTTCTCCCGTTGCCGGAAAATATCCTGTCTATCTGGAAGTCAAAAATGATCCTGCTGTGAAGGAGGAATCGTTCCGGATCACGGTCAATAAAAAAGGAATGTATATAACAGGAAAAGAACCTGTGGGTGTGCTGTACGGCGTCTATTCCGTATTGAAAAAATATGGCGGGATCCGCTGGCTTATCCCGGGTAAAGACGGGGAGTATTACAAGATAAAAAAGACGATTGCTGTTCCGGAAGGAAGTTATGAGGAAAGTCCCTCTTTCGTATGGCGGGATTTCCAGATCGTCTGTACCGGATTTTCCGCCGTTCCGGAAACAAGGATCTGGGGGTTGAGAAACAATATGCGTTTCCATATCGCAAGCAATGTCATCAAAAAAAATAAACTGGAAAAACTTGCTCCCGTACATGCCGCCGGAGGACACTCTTTTTCCCCCCTACTCCATTTGAATTATACGGGAAAATACAAAAAATCCGGTTTGAAATTCAAAGATTTTGCCGAAAAACAGTTTAAGGAACACCCGGAATATTATCCTCTTATCCGTGGAAAACGGATGAAAAGTTTTAACGGGGGGAATGTTCCCCAGCCCTGTACCTCCAATAAAGATGTAATAAAAATCATGGGCAGGGAGTTGGGGGAAGCATGCAAAAATATGGATAAAGACCATATCTTCTATTTGAGCAATAATGACTGTACCCAGTGGTGCGAATGTGAAAACTGTAAAAAGATCGATCCTCCCGCAGAAGCAAAAGATAATCTGCGGGCAACAAGATACTGGACTTTTGCAAAGGCTTTGCTGGATGAAGCGGAAAAAGTTTGTCCCGGCATCAAGATCCTGGGCAGTTCCTATCAGAATTACTCCATGCCGCCCACCGGGATCAAAGTGGACAGAAGAGTGAAAATGGTTTCCCTTGCCAATTTGCGCCGCTGCTGGAAACACGCTCTGGATGACAAAAATTGCCCCACAAATGTGTGGTATTACAATTATAATAAAGTGTGGAACGATTTTTCCATCCCCTGCCGTCCCTATGAAATGTTTTCTGAATCGGGTAAAGAATTTATGCCCAATGAAAGAAAAGTTGTGGAAGCACTGAAATATTATAAAAAGAATATGCCTTTCATCATCGGTTTGAATACGGAAGTCTGCCCTCCGGACGGGATCTACGGGAAAAGATGGAAGACTTATTCTGTCCTCAACAACTGGCGTATGATGTGGCAGACCATGTATTTAAGTGCCCTTTTCCACTGGAATGTGAACAATGATTATGAAAAAGCAAGTGAAGAAGCCAATGCTCTTTTCTACGGCAAAGGCTGGGCTGGCGGCATGAAAGAGTTCCGTAAAGAACTGGAAAAACTTTATGTGAACAGTGCCGGATGCTGGGGATACGGTTCCGCTGCTCCTCTGGGAAAATTGATGGATGTTCCGGGGGCAAAGGAAAAGCTGCTCGCCCTTCTTGATAAAGCGGAAAAAGCCGCAGCCAAAGATCCGGATAAACGCGCTCTTGCCCATGTGAAAAAAGACCGGGAATTTTTTGAAAAGACCTGGCTCAAAGGATATGAAGATTATATCAAAAATTACAGGGAGATCAAAGCCTATCCCTTGCAGGGGAAAATCGTGATCGACGGAAAACTCAATGAAATGGACTGGCGCAATGCGGATACTTATACAAGATTCAATAATGTATTCAAAAAGGGTATGCCCAAAAATCAGACAGCGGTGAAACTTGCCTATGACAAACACAATCTCTACATCGGTATCGAGTGTCTTGAACCTCTTACCAATGAGATGCTTGCCTACTATAAAAAGCATGATGACCCTCTCTGGAACGATAATAATATCGAACTTTGCATCAATGATCCCATTCTGGGAAGAAGCTTCTTCCAGATCATGATCAATTCCAATGGAGTTGTTTGCGACGGTATTTCCAATCCCCGTTTCTCCAAGGCGTATGATTCCGGAACGGTTGTAAAGACCTCTAAAGGCAAAGACCGTTATTTCATGGAAATAAAGATCCCTGCCAAAACCATTGTCGGAGGAACTTATACTCCCGGAAGCGTTCTCAAAATGAATGTGGTACGCTGCCGTGTCATCAAAGATAAAAAAGCAGAAACGGAAGTATCCTCCTGGAGTATGGGGGAACCTCATAATGTGGATATTTTCCATGCCATCAACTTTGCCGCTCCCCGTGCCGTCAATAAAGGCAGCCGTGCCCAGCTGGATACAAGAGGGTGGAAGAACGGCTCTTTCAATGAGTTCCGCAAGAAAGTAAAATACCCCAAACACTGGAAGGTGAATTCTGATAAACTGCCTGCCTCCTGGACTCTTTCCTCCTCCGCCCAGTATGGCGGGGATATGGAGTATCTCCTGCATGAAGGCAGCAGCAGTAATTATTTTGTGCGTCTGCGTGCCGGGATCATTTCCAATGCCTGCAATCTGAAAGATGAGAATATCAGTGGATCCGTGCGTATGCGGGGAAAAGGGAAACTGCGTGTTGCCGTTTTGCGTTTTACTCCCAAATACAAGGGAAAAGGAACGGATACCGTTGCCATGCTGGATGTGAACAGCAGTGACTGGAAACAGTATTCCTTCAAATTCAAACGCCCCGGTACAAAAGATGAAAAACAGTTTCTTATCATCTGGCCTGTGGCAAAAGAAAGCTGTATAGATATTGATGATTTCTATCTTGTGCCGGGAAGATAAGAAAAATCATTCTCCAATAAACTCTTTTCCATTGGTTTCCTTCACCTTCAGAGAGCAGAAGAAGGCGATGGAAGCAAGAAGCGTAAGGAAAAGATAGACAGCAATATAGGAATTTCTGCCGTAGATCCTGACCCCTTCCGTGATCTGCGGCGGAAAAAGATCCATGAGAATACCTGCAAATGTTCCCAGAAGTGCAACAAGCATATAGGCAAGAAAGTTGGAAAAACTTGTACAGGCTCCCAGCGTTCTGTCCGGATTGGTTTCACTGAGAATGGCAAGGAATACGGGTGTCATATTGGCTGTAAGAGCCAGAAGAAATAATGCTCCTGTAAAAAGCCAGGGCGCAGAAATATGAAAGAACAGGGCGAAGAGTGGAACGATCGTTGCCAGAAGAGCGCCGCACCCCATTGCCAGCATGAAAGGCCGTCTTTTATTGCCGGAAAGTTTGCTTAAGATCGGTGCAAAGAAACTGGCAAAGGCGGATAATGCTCCGGTAATGGTGAGGATCCATCCTGCGGCAAGTACGGAAATATGGCAGTAATCTTCCAGAAATTTTTTCCCGGTGACGGTCTGGAAACAGTAGAAGATGGCAAAAGAGATACTGGAAAGAAGATATAAGGGCCAGTTATGTTTTTTTACAGCCGGAAGAAATGCCCGGAAACTGAAGGATGTATTTATAATTTCCGGCATTTTTACTGTAAATCGCAATACAAGGAAAACGATCCATATCCCCAGCAGGATCATTCCTGCAAAGAAAAGAGCATTTCTCCAACCGGCTCCCGTATAACGGATCAAGCCCACAAAGGGGGCATTTGCCGCCATACTTCCCGCATAACCTATGAGCATGGCAAAACCCATTGCCGGACCGAAATTTTTTGGAAATGCCCGTTTTGTTTCCTTGACAACACTTAAATAAATGGTACTTGCACCGATTCCGGTGAGGACCCTGCTGGCGTAAAGAAGGAAAAGAGTATTTCCCAGCGGAAAAAGAATTGCTCCGGCACAGAAAAGAAAACCTCCGAAAGTCATCAGGCGGTAGCCGCCGAATCTGTCCACAAGAATACCGGAAAACAGCTGACTTACAGCATAAACATACATGAAAAATGCACCCATGGCGGTAATGGTGGCTGCCGGGGTGTTCAGATCTTTCTGCAATTCGGAAAAGATGGCTCCCGGAATGACTGTCCTTTGAAAATTAGCAAAGAAATAGAGCAGAACTGCAAAGAAAAGCAGAAGATAGAGTCTTGCGGAATTTTTTCCGTTCTGACGGTCGGATGTGGAGGTCTTTTGTGATAAATTCGAACTGTTATTCATGATGGTTTATCCTTGATTTTGATGTGGAATCATACAATATACAGTGAAAATATTGATTTTTCAATTTGAAATACTCTTGTTTGGATTGATTTTTATTTCCGGCAGTGTATATTATATACTAAAAAGAGGGAAGTTCCGGCGTAATTTTTTTACCTTCCGTATGAACGGGCCTGCCGGGAATATGTTTTGAAAAAAAGTCATAATTTTGTATAAACAGTCAGAATAAAAGAGAAAGGAAGACTGCTATGAGTAAAATTCTTGCTCCCCACATTTTTACCTCCGAATCCGTGTCTGAAGGACATCCTGACAAGGTTTGTGACCAGATCTCCGATGCCATTCTGGATGCCTGCCT
>JAZKZE010000027.1:0-24312 GCA_045612485.1 Victivallales bacterium
AACTTAAAAAGAATATGCTGCAGCGTCATGCCGGAAATTTGTTTGGCGGGCAGGAAATTGTCAAAACACTTGTAGAAAAGTACCATTTTGATATTCATTACCGGGATACAAGCGGAAAAACCGCCTTTCATTATGCTCTTGAAGAAAATAATTACGACATTATATATTATCTTGCCAAACACGGAGCATTGGAGGATATTGAGGATGTTGAAAAACTCATAGAGTCATCAGAATGGCATTTTGAGAAGGATAAAAAATTTTTGATCCATTTATTGAAATATGGATTTTCAAAAGACAGTAGCGGTAATTATCTTTTGGATTACTGTGAACGAGTTACGATAGATTCCGATTTTCTTGTTATCGCAATTGAAGCCGATGGTGTTTGGGAAAAAGCATTTCCGATTTCTGATTTTTCTAAAAAGCAACTTTCTGAAATTAAAGAGTTTATACGAATCCATAAACAATAATTCAACACTTATACAGGAGAAGAAAATATGTCTTACATTCCCCGCTGGGCAACCATGTCCAAATGGCAACTTAAATTGATGGATCTCATGACACCGGCAGAAACTGTTCAGGAAGAAGTTGATTATATCCTTGACGGATCTTATAAACTCCGTGTCAATATCCATAGCGATGCGGTTTTCATCATGAAGATAACCGGAAGTACCGCCGATCATCCGGAACGGTTTCCATTATCCAAACTGCGTAAAGACCAGTTGGATAAGATTCACGAAATCATAGACAAACAGAACTCCTGATCACCAGCCCAGCCATCGGATTTTACCATATAGTTTGGGAGTCTTACCCTCCGGTATGGATAGGGTAAAACGCTCTTATTTTGCATAACTTTACCTTGATTTATAAATAATATGAAAGGGGGTGTTGCAAAACTGTTTTGTGGGGAAGAAACCTTTTTGAAAAAAGGTTCTCTTCCCCACACCCCATTTTCCAAAAACTTTCACCGGAATTGCTTTTATTACAAGTAATAAAAGCAATTCCAATTTATTTCATATAAAAGAGATACAACATTTTACCTGCAATAATTTTTACTATTGTTGTATAAATTCAAGATTGCTGATTTTTTCGACAGCAAATAAAAATTTATACAAAAAAACAGGGGATTTGCAACCTTTTATGAGGTTTTGCACCACTCCCTTATGTATAATTTGAATATCAGTTTGACTGGCACGATCCTTAATGTAAAAAAGAACAGTCTTTGCTTCTGGCTTTGGGCATTCGGCAATACCGCATGGTTGAGCTACGACCTCTGGCTCGGACTTTACAGCCGTGCTGCATTGGATAAAAGTGGTGCTTCATCGGTTTAATTATGCAAATGCAGAAGATGCCTTTGATGCCAGAAATGCTTTTCGACGCTGGATAAGTGCAGCAGAGGCGACTGAAATTCATGAATTACAGGCAATGGCAAAAACGATCAGAACTAAATTGTCCGGAATCATCACCCGTTGGACTTTCAAGGGATTATCCAACGCATTCATGGAAGGCTTTAACAATAAAATCCGATGGTTGATTCGTCAGGCATACGGGTTTCACGATATCGATTACTTAAAATTAAAGATATTTCAACTGCCTTCTATCTCTATTCAAAAAGAGATGTGATTTGTGGCTTAAAACGATGAAGAGATGTGAACTTCTGTCACAAACCGTCGAAGAGGCAAAATAAATGGCGCCCCGGGCAGGAATCGAACCTGCGACCCACTGCTTAGAAGGCAGTTTAATATAGTATGCGTGATTTTTTTATTTTACGGCTTTTTCTGCTCAATTTTGAGTATAAAACTTGTATTTTTTAGTTTATTGGATTATATTTTATTATATTGTTTTTTAGTTTTATTGGGAAGTTATTGGGAAGTTATTGGGAAGTTGCAGGGGCAAGAAAATGAAAGCGAAAATCACAAAAAAAATTATTGAAAAATTGAAGGACGGGGAAAAAGTACAGGACAGCGAATGTCTTGTCCTTTTTGCCGTTGCCGGACCGCAGAAAAAAAGCTGGATCTTCCAGAAAAAATGGAAGTATAAAAAGTTTTACAAGGTGATCGGGGACGCGACGATCATGGCAAGGGAAGAGGCCGTTCAGATCTGCACTGTCTTGGAAAGCCGACTGATACAGTTCGGAGCCCTGGAAGAGAAGTATCAGGTAAAAGACAGAAAAAAAGTAACTTTTGGCGAAGTTTTAAAAATGTATGCAAAAGAACATCCGGGCGTAGTGAAGACGGCTTCCACTTATTTGCAGGGCGTTGCAGATATGCGCATGGAAGAAATCACAAAAGAACTGCTTACAGATATTCACAAAAAAATTTCAAAAACCGGCCCGGTTGCCGCAAATCGTACAATACAGGTGATCCGGGCGGCAATAAATGTGGCCATGACGGAAGGAATGATCCCGGAAGGCTGTAATCCAGCCGCAAAAATAAAAATGAACAAAGAAGAGCCACGGCAGAGGTATCTTTTGCCGTCGGAAGTTCCGGCGGTGATCGCTGAACTGGAAAAAATGCGGCAAGATTCTGTTTACCGCAATGGGGCGGAAGCCCTGCTTCTGATGCTTTATACCTGGCAGCGGAAAAGCAATGTCCTTGCTATGATGTGGCGGGAAATTGATGAGACAGGGATCTGGACTATTCCGGCGGCGAAGGCAAAGGCGCGGAAGGATATCACCGTTGCCCTGATCCCGCAGGCTCTTGCCATACTTGAAGCGAGACGGAACGATTGCTGCGGGGAGCATGTCTTTCCCGGGCCAACGGAAGGGACTCACATGAAGGACTGCAAGAAGACATGGCATACCGTCTGCAAGCGGTGCAATATAGAAGACTGCCATATCCACGATCTGCGGCACACAGGAGCCACATACGCGTTGAAGGCCGGCGCGGATATTGCCACCATTTCTGCCGCGCTTGCTCATGCCTCCGTTAGTTTCACCGCAAAGGTCTATGCTCATGTAATGACGGAAAGCAAGCTGCAGGCCGCTCAGGGGGCTTTTGCAGAGATGACGAAAAACAAGGGATAAAATTACTTTTTCCGGGTATTTTCTTCAATCTTCCGCAGGTAAAAAAGAATTCCTGCAAAAGCAAAAGTGAAAATACTGGAAAATATCAGCCCAATGCCAGTAAAAGCGGCTATTTCTTCTTGAGAAACAAGCCCAAGAACAAAAATAACAGATCCTATTGCTATGATAAAATAACCATACAGCGTCATCAGGAATTCTGTACCGGCATAATTCTTTTCCGGCTTTTGCTCTTCTGCGGGGCTTGTTGTTTTTTCCGGCTTTTTTTCTTCTGAAATATAGTCTTTTATGGTAAAATCTTTCCCGCAATCCGGGCAGGGAAAAGTCTGATATCTGAACTGGTCTTCTACTTCATAGTGACGGCCGCAGTGGGGGCAGGCTGTTTTCATTTTTTTTACTCCGTTTAAAAGATTGCATTATTTATCCGGCGTTTAATTCGATCCAGATCGTCAACCGGGCAAGCTGTAATTCCGGGATTCTTATTCCATTCGTTTACTGTTTCCATTGCTACGGAAAATTCCTTCGTGCCATTTTTCGGCAACTGGACAGGAAATAATATATTTGCATTTATCCCCGCAATGGTACGTAAACGATTGATTCTGCTGTTCCATGTGTCCCAGTAATCGTAAATTTCAGTTATTTCCCTGTTCAAAATTATTGTCCGGATGGAAAGATTACGATGCTGAAACGGTACGCGGAAATGATAAATATCGTTCCCCAGGAATCCAGGCTGAAACTTGTTTCTGAAATTCCAGGCAGTCAAAGTTTTACTGAATTGATTTTCCAGCCGTTTTTCCGGAGTGATTTTTGTTTCTGCAAAATTCCTTTTTACATAATAACTGAATAATTCCTCACATTTTGTCTGAATATTGACAGCGACTCCGCTTATGGGATCACTGAACATAATCAGCCCTTCCCGGAGCGAAATGAAATGCTGAAAAATCCCATTGTCTCTTTCAGTAAAAAAATCAAAAGAAGGTACTTCCGGAAAAGAGTGCTGTACGGGAAATGTGCTGGCAATCTCATCTTTTATGTAAGTATAGGTATCAAGAATAAGTTTTCTTTCTATTTCCGGAAAGAAATCTGTTATTCTTTTTGTTTTTGTCTGCAATTTGAGTTGCGTACATCCGACTTGCGGGAAATGAACAATAATACCTATGTTCACAAATTCGCCTGTATCCCTGTACGGACGGAACCGGATCACGGCAGCATTGTAAATGAAATTTTTCATTTTAAACTCCAGAATTTTTCAGGTTCATCTTGTGGGTGCAGCAAATATTCAGTTACCCGTTTACGATAATCTTCAATAAATATATCATCCTGCCACTCTTCCGGCAGGATCGAGAAATAATCATCAATTTTTAATATACTCTCTCTTATTAATTTTTCAAACTGTTTTTCCTGAAGCTTGTCCCAATCGCCACGGAAAATATGTGTTTTACAAAAAGATTGAATGTCAAAACTCTTTTCAAAGGCATTATTGTGGTCAATTAACGTTAATTGCTTCGTTGTGAAATTCCACAACAGATTTGTGTTACCTGTCTGCCTGTCTTCGTTTCTTATAAAGCGGTCAAACAAAAGTATTTTTCCACACAGGACATTGTCTATATACTGCCTTTGATTTTCTGAATAAATTGTTACATTTTGGACGGCCTGCACGCCCCATGCAGGCGAGGTTTTTAACTCCATAGCATCTGCCCTGCCACTGTACCGCAACAAATCAGGATCGATCCGGATAAACCTGTAAGGTGGAATAGGAAGTCCCCAGTCAGAGGCAATACAGGCTGCGATCGCTTCACTGCAAAGAGCAGCATAACCAATCGTTTCATTGCTTTTTACATAATAGATATTGTCATCAGAACAGCGGCATATAAAAGGTCTTGACATGCCGTTTTCTGTTCTGTCAAGTATCTCTGTAAGATCTACTGTTTCGATTTCAAGCATTTTATGCCTCTTTTTACATATTTTTCAGTTCTTCTTCCCAGAAGTGAGTTATACCGGCTTCCTGCATGGCGGAATCCAGTTTGTCTTCATTCCGCTGACTTGCGATCACGCGGCAGATATAGCGGATGAAAGGCTGATCCGGAGCGGGATTCGCAAGGTCAAAGTCAAATCTTTTTCCGGCTTTCCCGTCAATACTTAAAAGGACAATTTTATTTCCTTTTTTCAGAAAAATCTTAAAAAGGATCTCCCCGGTACTCAGCACGGCGACAACCCTTTTTCCGTTCGTTATATCCTGATACGGCCGAACAAGAAGGAAGGTCCCGGCAGGATACCAGGGCATCATACTTTCCCCGGTTACTTCAATACAGAAATCCCCTTCTTTTGCATCGGCAAAAAAGATGCTTTGCTCTGAATGTTCCTTCACGCAATCGAGAAGCGGCATGAATACGGGATTCACCGTGGCGGCCGCAGCCTGGGAGATCAAAGGGACAGCACGGCCGCGGCTGGGCGTTTCTGTGTTCGCGTGAAAAATCTCCTGCAATTCTTCTTCCGTAAATACTTTTACGTCCACTCCTGCAGGAGTTGTTTTCCGCGGGCTGTATTTCCGCTGTGCCCTTGAAGGAAGGGAAACATGGACCCCGTGAGATGCCACAGGGGAAAGATCAGAGATCGCAGAAACCGGCACAGAAAGAATTTTCGCAATTTCCGGAATACGCTTTGGTGAAGGCTGTTCCGGACGGTTTTCTTTCTCCCAGTGGGAGACGGCTACTTTAGTAACCCCGAGGATTTTTCCAAGCTCTTCCTGTGTGAGCCCGCTGCATTCTCTTAACTTTTTGAACTCTGTTTTTTTGAACTTCATTTTTTTACCTTTTTTTATATAAATATATATCTCTTTTATACATTTGTCAATTTTTTTTGATTTTTTTTATTTTTTTCCTTGACAAGTAAAGTAAATAAGAGTAAAGTAAATAATAGCATAAAGTTTATTTTTTACTCAAAAAGTAAATTAAAGTAAATAAAAACAAAAGTAGAAAGGAGTATAAAACATGAAAAAGAAAACTAAACCTGCGGTAAAGCCCGCATTGCCGGAAGATAACACTCTTTCCGACGTCGCTCTGGACCTTGCCCAGCGGATCTATCACAAAGCCGTAGAACGGGCAGAAACAAGGAAAGAAGAAGTTTTCAGAAAGATCCTTGATCTTCTCCGTCTGGAGTATATCAATCTGGACGAAGAGGCCGGAAGGGCCGTTCTTGCAGATATTCTTGCCGAAAAAGTAACGGAAAGACTGATAAGCGCAGAAATCATCCGCATGAATACGGCAATCGCGTTCCTTGCTAAAGATTGAAAATTAAAACATACAACGAAAGGAGAAAAAAATGTTGACAAAAAATGACGTGAAGAAAGAACTGGATCTGGCAGGCGTGGCGCCGGTGCTGACCGTGCGGGACGCTTCCCGCATCCTTGACAAAAAGCGTATCACAATTTACAGCCTGATCGCAAAGGGCCTGCTTGTAAGGGCAGGTGCGGGAGTTATCAGCCGGGAAAGTCTGGAAAATCTGATGCTTGCCCAGCCGAAGTACTTTACGGCCCTTTTTGCAAAAAACCACCCTGCAACCGTGGAGGTGTGATATGAACGAATTTGTAGAATTTCTGAAATTCTGGGTATATGCAGTCGTTCCCTTTTTCGTGGCATGGATAATTCTATCTTTCGCGATAGAATTTTACGTGAAAAGAAAAGCGAAAGAAATGGCTGAAAAAGCCGGTAAATAATATATAAAAGGAAAAGGAAAGATATGGCAACAAGATTTTTCATAGACAAAGAAAAGGCGGCTTTTATCGCGGACTATCTCACTTTCCGCGGAGAAGGCTACAGTCAAAAAAAAGCGTATGATGCGGCAAGGAACATTGCGGCAACCGAAAACCGAGGCGTACCTTCTTTCAACACTTTGATAAACTGGGCCAAGAATGGAACTGCTTACGATAAAACGGAAACAGCTTCAGAAGTAACGGAAGAAACAGTACTTCCGGAAGCCGGTACGGAAAAAGCCGAAACGGAAAAAGTTTCTGATCCGGAAATAGATATATGCTTTTCCGATGCGGCAGCCTTGAAGATCGCAAAAAAGATCATCCGCCTTTACCGCTTGCGGGACGAAAAAGCGGTGGATGATATTTGCGACGAATTGCTTCCGGTGATCGGCGGACTGGATTGAGAACAAAGAAACGGCGGGACTTTTATGCTTAATTTTTTGAAAAACTTTATTGTTGCAATTTTTATCATCCTTTTTTCCCTGCCGCTGATCCTGATTATCGTACCGGTGGAAATCTGCCGGGAGATCAGAAGAAGGCAGCAGGCAAAGAAGGATAAAAAAATAACCACAACCCACGGAGAATAAGAGATGGAAAAAGACAATCAAAAGACGCTGGAACTGCGGCAGATCTATTGTGATCTTACGCAGGAAGAGAGAAACGAAAAAAGCAAAATGCTTGTAAGCAGACTGGAAGAGAAGAGATCTCTGGAACATGAGTTTTCCCGGGAAGTCTCCTCCCATAAAGAAGCGATCAAGGCGGCGAAAGAATTTTATGCCGAAAAGATCGGAGAACTCTCCGGACTTATCAACGAGCTTCTTCCCGCTGTCAGCACCGGTAAAGAAAAGAGGGAAGTATATTGCATGGTCAAGTACAACACCCCTGAAGCCGGATTCAAGATGGTGCAAAGACAGGATACCGGGGAAGAGTGGCAGGAAGATATGACTTCTGAATAGATCGACAATCTTTTGCTTTTCGCTCCTTCTCCCGCAAAGGAAGAAGAGGAAGAGCAGGGATCTGATCCGGATCCGGAAGAAGACTCTGAAGACTCTTCCGAATCCTGCGGGAATTACGACGAAAGCGAAATGATGGCAGAAGAAGGGGAGCCAGAGCCATGGGAAGAGTCTTATGTTCCCGGATTCCCGCTCATTTGCAAGCCGGGGAATTTATATATTGTCAACGGCAATAAATATAAAGCGCTTGCAGTTCCTGCTGATATGCTCATGGCGTGCGACAGCTGTGACCTTGCGAAAAACGGTTGTCCGCGGAAACAGCTTTCCGGCAAAGACAGAGACATGAGCTTCGACTGTATCGAGTTCGACGTTTATTTCAAAGAAATGGAATAAAAAATGGCTACTGCGGAAATCCTTTTGAAAATTCAGAATGAACTGCAATGCGGGAAGGGTAGGTATAACTCTTTCGGCGGGTTTGCCTACCGTAATGCAGAAGATATTCTGGAAGCAGTCAAACCGCTTTGCTTGAAGCATGGCGCGCTGCTTACCATGTCCGACGACCTTCTGGAAGTCGGGGGAAAGATCTTTCTGAAGAGTACAGCAAGCGTCACCGCCTTGGAACCGGGTGCGGAAAAGATCAGCAGCAATGCCTTTGCCATGCACGAAAAAGAGCCGAAAGCAAAAATGTGTGAGCCGCAGGCGACGGGCTCAGCTTCCAGTTTTGCCAGAAAATACGCTCTTTGCGCCCTTTTCTGTATTGCTGATCCTGCTGACGATCCGGACGGAAGGGAGATCCCTGCAAGTCCGGCAAAAACACAAAAAACCACACCGGCGGGGACGGTCCCACCTCCCCCGCCTCCTATAAAAAAATAAAGGGGCAATGCCCCGGAAAGAAGAAAAACTATGTTCAGAATCGACGGTTATCTTGATGTGACCATTACAGACGCTTACCTTGCACAATCCCGCTTTCCCGCTCAGGTAGGGGAAAGAAACGAACGCGGGGAAATGGTGGATGTGCTTTTCTCTCTCTATCTTGAACTGAAGGACAAAGAGGGAAACACGGACACTTATGACCTTGAATTTTCAAACCGCTGCGGCATCGGGACGCGCGCCGACAGTTACCGCACCCAGATGTCACTGGAAACCTTGCAGGAGATCGGCTTCAATGTGCAGACTATGGAAGAGTTCTTTATGCAGGTGGTGGATTCTCCGGACGCCACCAATGTCCCGAATCTTATCGGGCTTACCTGCGTGGCAAAAGTGGCAAAAAGCGACAAAACCAATAAACGCGGGGAGCCTTACTTTAACATAAAGGGAATTTACGGTGCAAACAAAAAGCCGGCAAAAGTGGACTTTGCTGCGATCCGGGCAAGATTCAGCAACCCCGCTCCTGCCGCTCCTGCCCCGCAGTATCAGGCTCCTGCTGCTCCTGCTGCACCTGCAGCACCCTCCAACCCCTACGCGCGGAGATAACATTATGAGGCCGATCGTGATCGACACGCGGGAGCAAACTCCCTGGAGCTTCCCGCCTCATGTGCCGACCATGATCGGCACTCTGAAAAATGGGGATTACGCTCTTCTGGGCGATCCCCATTTCTCCATCGAGCGGAAAAGTGCCGGGGACTTCCTGGGTACGATCTCTTCCGGATGGGGAAGATTCTGCAGGGAACTCAACCGGATGGATGCTGCCGGATACAGCATCAAAGTAATTATTGTGGAAGGGGATCTTTCCCTTTTCACCTTCAGCGGGGAAGGAGATACGCTTCTTCCTCCCTGCCATGAGCATTTCTTATGCTCCCCGCAATTCGTGTTCAAGCGGATCGCGGAATTGACCATGCGGGGTGCAAGCGTATTGTTTGCTTCTGATCCTGAGCTTGCTTCCGCACTTGCATTAAGAATTCTGATTGAAAGAGAAAAAGAGCTGGAAAATGGAAATAATTGTAAATGTAAATAAAAGCCTTGCAAGAAAGGGGGACTGGACTTTCTTCCGTGCGGATCTGGGAGAAGATGGCTCCGGAGCTTCCGTGATCTGCAAGGGGAATATCCCCTGGGAGATCCAGGAGCAGGACGTTCTTTCCCTGCGGGGCGATTATCGGCCGTATAAAGGGGAAAGACATTTCTGCTTTACTTCTGTGAAAGTAGTCTTGCCGCTGGAAGAGCGCGCCCAGCTTCACTATGTGGCGGAACGCACTTCCGGCATCGGTCCCGCCATGGAGCAGGCTATCTGGGACGCGAAAAAAGAAGCATGGCGGGAAGTCACTTCCGCCGATGTGAAGAAACTTACTCCTGCGATTCTGGAAGAACTGAAAAAACAGATAAAAAAGATGGATGCGGACAAAGAAAAAGCGAAAACAATCGCCTTTCTTGAAGATAAGGGATGCACTCCCAACATGGCGGGCGCGGCATGGGAACGCTGGAAGGAAAAGACTGTGGGCATGGTGAATTCTGACTGCTATTGTCTTGCCACCCTTTCCGGCTTCTCCTTCAGAACTGTGGACGGAAAGATCCGGCACGCCTTCGGCATCGCCGATGCGGACCCCAGACGGCTGAAGGCGGCAATCCTTTATGCCATGCAGCAAGCAGGAGAAAACGGAGATACCGCGATTTCCGCCTACAAGCATTTTGACCTTATGCGGGAAGTCCTTCCGGAGATCGGATGCAATCTGATCGTGGAGACGGTTCACTCTCTGATAGAAGAAGGAACACTCTTCCTGCTGGGAGATTTTCTTGCCACGGCGGAAAATTACAGCAGGGAAAAATCAATTTTTGAAAAGGTGAGAAACCGCATCGGGCGGGAATTGACTCTGAAAGAGTTCAATGAAGGCGACATTTCTGAAGGTGAAAAATTTTCTCCGGACGAAACACAAATTGCCGCGGCTTTGCACGCCATAAAGAGTCCTTTCTCTATCATCAACGGCGGGGCGGGAGCGGGAAAGACAACGATCATCCGTATGATCTGCCGGGGTATCCGTATGGCGGACGAAGATCCGCAGATCGCCCTTTGTGCTCCCACAGGAAAAGCGGCGGCACGGCTGAAGGAGGCTTCCGGCATCGAGGCGACGACGATTCATGTGCTTTTGCAGTGCATGGGGGAAGATGTGTTTTCTGCCGGAAGTTTATCCGACACGACGGTGATCGTGGACGAAAGCAGCATGGTGGATTCTCTTCTTATGGCAGAGATCCTGCAGCGGGATCCCCGCAGACTTATCCTTGTAGGGGATCAGGCTCAGCTGGTTCCCGTGGGTGCGGGACAGCCTTTCCATGATCTTATTGATCTTTTTCCCGAAACAGTAAAGACTCTCACAAAGTGCTACAGGAACACGGAAGCCGTATTTCAGCAGGCAGTCCGCATCAGGGAAGGGAAAGCTCCTGCCGTAAATGCGGAAAGCGAGAAAGAAAGATGGAGTTTTTTTTCTATGACTCCGGAACAGGCAGAAGAGACTGTCTGCCGAATGACAGAGACTGGCGAGTTGGATTTTACACAAGATATTGTACTCACACCGAAAAACGGCAAAAAGGGGGAAGATGGCACTTTTCCACCGGCAACGGTAAACAGCTTGAACGCTGCTATTCTTGCCATTGACCGGCAGAACCGCTGTATTTCCCCGCTGTGGGAAAAGAAGTTTGCCCCGGGTGACAGAGTTATCAATACGGTCAACCATGCGGAAAAGCAGATCTGGAACGGAACCACCGGAACCGTACACGAATACGATCAGGAAGGGAAACTCTGGGTCAACCTTGACACCCCCATAACCAACGGGGAAGGGGAAAAAATTTCTTCTGTGCTTCTGGATAAAGAAGAAATTGGAGACCTTCAATATGCTTACGCCTTGAGTGTACACAAGAGTCAGGGCTCACAATACAGGAAGGTTATTATGATCGTCCTTCAGCGGGACGCCTTTATCCTTGACAGATCCCTGATCTATACCGGTGTAACCCGCACGCGGAAAGAGTGCTGCATCTTTGGTGATTATGCTGCATTGCAGAACCAGATCAGACAGAACAGAACAAAAGCAACCATCATTCCCATCATAGCGAAGGAGGAAAAATGATTATTTATATTTCCGGCCCAATGACCGGACTTCCCGATCTCAACAGACTTGCCTTCTATGAAGCCGCAGAAATGCTCATGGAGAAGGGGCATACCGTCATCAACCCGGCAGCATACACTTTTCCTGATGCCACTTATGAAGACTATCTTCTTTTTGACCTTGAATGTATTGCTACGTCCGCCGATGCTCTTTATATGCTGAAAGGATGGGAGAAGAGTTCCGGAGCAAACCGGGAAAAGGCTCTTGCGGAAAAACTGGGAAGAAAAATTTTCATTGAAGGAGTTGACGATGAGATTTTATGACTTTAACAAGATCCGGGAAAACGGCTCCTGCATAATCTTTGCCCAGCAAGTCCTGGGGGCTCCTGTAATCGGCGGCCGCTGTGCCGCTGTCTGGAGGGGCGGCGAGCGGGATTCCGTAGCTATAACCAAAGAAAGCTGGTACGATCACGCGCAGGAAGTGGGAGGCGGCCTTCTGGAACTTTGTCAAATTGCAAAGTTCGGAGAAATATCCGTAACGACGCAGCAGCAGGCTCAAGAGTTCCTTGGGGACTGGCTGCACCTTCCGGAGCGGATTTTAAAGCCCGCGCCGAAAAAGACGGGGACCTTCTGCCGCTACGACCAACTGATCGAGGACGGCTTCACCGAAACAGCCCGCTATGTCTATACAGACGCAGCAGGAGAAGAGAAATACTTTGTCTGCCGGATGCAGCATCCGGAGAAAAAGAAAGAATTTTTGCAGGGAACAAAAGAAGGCTGGGGAATTAAAGGCGTAGAACCTCTTTTGTATAATCTTCCTGCTGTTATACCCTGCGGAAATATCGTAATTGTGGAAGGGGAAAAGGACGTCCACACCCTTCTTCCTTTGCTTCCTGCGGGGTGGACCGCGACCACCAACAGCGGCGGGGCGGAAAAGTGGCAGGAATCCTTCACGGAATACCTGAAGGGGAAAAAGCTGTACATAATTCCGGACAACGACGAAGTCGGGTATTCTCACGCGATCCGTATCGCGAACTTTCTTTGCGGAATGGCGGAAATTCGCATTATTCAGGTGTCAAAACTTCCGAAAGGGGACGTTACGGACTACATGGAGAAGGAAGGCGGGACAATCGTTTCTTTTATGCAGAAAATTTCTTCCGCGCCAGTTTACGACCCTGCAAAAATGGGCCCTGTGGAAGCGGCAAAACTTGCGAACAAAACACCTTTCCGCAACTATACAATTTCAACAGTTTCCGGAAAAAATGGCAGGACGCGGGAAGAAAAAGAACCCCGCAGTGCTTCTGATATGGTCAAAGACATCCACACCCGTCTGCTGGGAGCTCCCCGCAGGATCGGCGACGTGCTTTTCGATCAGGACAGAAAGACAGGCGAAATCCGTTATTTTTATTCTGTTTCCGACCTTTTTGCATGGCTGAACTTGAAAAGCGGCCACAATACAGACTGGTGCAGGCTTGACAATGCGATAAGCAAGGCGGAATTCATGTCAACGCTGAAGCAGGAAGCGGAAGGCTATAATGCCATTTCCAACGTACCCGACTTCCCCCAGAGACAGGATGTATATTACACCTGCCGGGATTTGCCGGAACCGTCGGAAGGATATTCCTGTTTCTGGAACTTCATAAACTTCTTTTCCCCTGCGGATGATGTTTCCCGCAGTCTGATCGCCGCCTTTATGATCGCCCCGCTTTTTGCTCTTCCCGGGGCAAGTAAACCGCTGTGGATCATTGACAGCGTGGACGGACAGGGAAGCGGGAAAAGCACCGTTCCGGAAATGTGTGCACGCCTTTATAATTCAGAAGGCGGAGGGATCATCAATACGACTTTCTACGAAATGCGGCACCAATATACGGAGCTGGTGAAGAGAATACTTTCCCCGCAGGGAAGAAACAGCAGGATACTTCTTATTGACAACGTGACCGGGGATGTGAAATGCGATACGCTTGCCCGTCTGGTCACGGCAGAAAGTATTTCCGGACGGCCGGCATACGGACAAGGGGAAGAGTCCCGGCCGAATAATCTTTCCTATGTGGTCACGCTGAACGCGGCTTCAGTTGACACGGACACCGCAACAAGGGCATTTTATATAATGATGAAACGGCCGGAATATTCTGCAAGCTGGAGAAGAGATATTTATGAATATATTGAAAAGAACCGTCTTCAGATCTTTGCGGATATGCGGGGAATGATGCAGCAGGAGTTTCCTGTTTCCACTCCACCAAAGACCCGCTTTCCTGAATTCGAGTCCCGCGTCCTTATCCCCGTGTGCGGGACAGAAGGGCAGTACAGCAGGGTGCTTGCCTACCTTACGGAGAAGAAGGAAGAGACGAATGAAGACGACGATATTGCCCAGAGACTGAAAGAGCTGATTTGTGAAAAGCTCCGGAATGTTTCCGGCCTTTATGAACGTGCCTTTCTGGATCCGGACAGGGAAAGAATATTCATCCGTTCCACCGTGATCGATGAATGGCTGAGGAACCTTCCCTATCTGGGTGGCCGTCAGCCTGTCAGGGTGCTGCGTTCCCTGGGCCAGTGCGGAAGGCTGCCCGTGGGTATGATCCGCAAGTGGCCGCACAACCCGAAACCCGGACACAAGAGGGTGACGGGGATCATGTGGGAAGGCTCTGAGGAAGAGACAGAATATGTCCGCATGGTGGACTTGAACGAAAAAGGCGTCTGTATCGAAGTGGAGGAAGGACGCTATGTTTGACACAGTAAGCCTTTTTTTACACCCCGAAATATCAGGGTGTAATTTTTCCGGGGAAAATTTTACACCCCACTACACCCCGAAAAAATCGGGGTGTACGGCAAACTTGAATTTTTCTTTTGCCTTTTTTGAAGGGGGAGGAAGTAAAAAGAGAAACCGAAAAATAACTTTTTACACCTTGAAAAAATCGGGGTGTAAATTCAAAAATCGAGGTGTAGAAAATTTTTACACCCTGTTTTTTGAATTTACACCCTGCCTACACCCTGAAATATTTTTAAATTCGGGGTGTAAATTTTCACCCCTTTTTGTACTCAAATTTTTATTTTACACCCCGATTTTTATATTACACCCCGAAATTAATAACGTGTATATACAAGAAATAAATAAAGGGGGGAGTAGTAAAGAAAATATTAATATAAAAAACCATAATCACGCACATACGCGTGCGCACGCGTGAGAGGAGGCAGACATGGCAAGATATTACTGTGAATTTTTGATGTTCCGGCAGCGGGAAAGAAGGATGATCCCGCCCCTCAACCGGATGAAGTGGGAAATCGAGGGCAACGATATCGCATCGGCAATGCAGGACGCTTGCGGAGATGAAGAGCGGGAAAAAGCGTTGCTTCAGCTTTTCGCGGACAGGACCGTCTGGGCAAGACGGGAACATTCCTGGCACTGCTCCCCGCCGGCGCTGATTCGGAAGAAAGGGGAAGACTGGAAGAAGTATCTTGACAGATGCGAGCGGGCAGAATGGGAATACGTTCTGCAGAATGGGGGGGGATATGCCAGGTGACGGATTTTCTTTCCATCCCATTTGCCGGGATCTCAGACTGAACTTCATGGAAGCAGACCACAGTTATACCGACTCCTGGGGAAGGGATTACACATCGGCGACCCGCTTGATCCATGATGCTTTCCCGCCCTTCGATGCGGACGCTGTGGCGTCCCGCCTTGCCACAGAAAAAGGGACAGAAAAAGAAGCTATCCTTCAGGAATGGCAGGAGCGGGCAAGGCTGGGGACCCGGGCACATGAGAACTGTGAGCATCAGATCCTGGGAAACTTTGCTGCGTTGCATACCCCCGAAACGGAAGAAGAGCGGGACAGGTTCGCGGCTGCGTGGAACGCCGTGGAAGAGATCAAGGCCGCAGGCTTCACCGCAATGGAACCCGAAAAGCTGATATTTTCCCCCAGGTTCCGCATCTCCGGAAGCATAGATCTCTTTGCAGAACATCCGGACGGCTGGTATATGCTTCTGGACTGGAAGTATATCCGGAAGCTCCGGGAAAAGGCATATAACGGGGAGACTGGCACGATCCCGCCCACAGCGCACTTGCAGAACTGTAATGCTGTGCACTATAGTCTGCAGCTCAATATTTATGAGCTTATCTTGAAACAAGAAGGCTATATACAGAGGGATGCAGAGGTGCAGAAGATCCTGAACATTTACGACGGCGAAAAGAAAAGTTTCCGGCAGTTCCATGTGCCGGATATGGCATATACCGCACTTGAACTTGCGGTATATAATGTAACGGGTGACAATTTTGAAATTCCCTTCTGAAAGGAGGCAGAAATGGCAAAGGATATTCTTTTTGAAATATTGGGAAGAGAAGCAGGGGAAAGACTTCTTGCAGAGCTGCGGAAGGAACTTCTGAGCGAGTTGAGAAACGACCTGCTTCCCATAAGCATAGTCATCGCTGATATTGTAAAGATTCGGAAGAAAAACCGGATATCTGCAGAGCTGCTTGAAGCCTTGACGATGGCCCCGCTTGCCGTTACATTCGAGGAACTGGGGAAACCTTACGGACTCAACCGGGAACACGTCTATAGACGGCTTCAGCGGCTTGCTGCAAGTCTTCCATGGCTGAGAGAACTCCTTTCCCTGCGATCTCAGTACCTCCGGCCGAACATCAGGGAAAAGCCTAAAAAACGGCGGCCCGGCTGACGACTTGATCGGTGGCTTGATCGGTGACTTGGGCGGTGACTTGGGAGCTGCTTCCGGCAACAATACCGGAAACAAAGAGGGATCCCTCCCCCCTTGCCGGGTCCTTCCACCCCCTCCCCCCTCCGGCGGTGCAGCGCGCAGCCCGGGGGATTTTTGAAAATTGATTTTTTTGAAAAGGTTGACAGGTTGACTTTTTCAAAAAAAATGAGCAGCGGAGGCAGAAGAAGGCGGAAGGGCGGAGATCAGGAAGCGGCGGAGATCAGGATGGGCGGCAATACGGAAGGAATGAAAAGAAGAAAGGGAAAATATGAAAAAGAGGTGGATAACTCAGAGCGAGTACGCTTCCCGCTACGGGATCAGCCGGCAGGCTGTATCGAAGGCGGTGAAGGTGGGACGCTTGAAGCGGGTGGACGGTAAGGTGGATGGAAATACGGACATTACCACGGAACAGGCAAAAGGAAAACAGGACAACGAGCTTGTAACGCTTAGAAAAGAAAAGCTGGAAATAGAAAAAGAACTTGCAGAAACGAAGTTGGAAAGGGCAAGAGAAGAGATACGGAAGGAGGCCATAGCAGAATTTATTTCTGTTTTGCACCGGAAATATGAGCACATCCGGAAAGGCCTTGCAGATCTTTCTCTTTCTCCCGTACAGGTGGAAGCTCTGGAAAGGTTGTTAAATGAGTACGACACAGGACTTGCAGAATTTCAGCAGGCTTGATTCCGCATGGCTTCTGCCGCGGCCATGGCTGAGGCCGGCAGAATGGGCGGAAAGAAATCTTGACCTTTCCCCATTGTCCGGAAAAGCCGGGGATTTCTGGAACCCGCAGGAATACCCTTATACCGTGGACGTGTTGAATGCCTTCGACTTCCGGGGACAGCGGAAGACAGTCACGGTTATGGCTCCGGAACAGACGGGGAAGACCATCGTCTGGATCGCCGGCTTTCTCTGGCTATTGAAGGCGATCCCTTCCCCCGGACTTATCATCTATCCGGATGATGAATTATGCCGCAGAATTAACCAGGGAAAGGTTATCCCGCTGATGCGGAAGATTCCGGAACTTGCCGCTGAAATGGAGATCACCGGAAGTGTGCAGCGGGATCATTACTCCTTCAGCGACAGCACGACCTACTATTCCGGATCCGGATCCCCCATTACATCCCTTTCCTGTTCGGTTATCATAGCGGATGAGTTGGATACCTGGATCAAGTTCGAGGGAAGGGAACATCCCCTTTCCGGGGCAAAGAAAAGAGCAAGAAGTTTTAACGAATCGCTGATCGTGGAAGTTTGCACGCCGAAAGGAAGGGAAAGCGAGTCGGATATATATGCGGAGTTCCGGGAGTCTTCCCAGAACTTCTATCATTTACGGTGTGCTGGATGTGGGGAATTGACGATGCGCTCCTGCGATATTCATAATCTCCAGTGGGAACTGGACGGGGACGACCAGATCATCCCTGACAGCATCCGGCTGATATGCCCGAAATGCAAGCGGGAACATCGGGAAGAAGAAAAGGCTCCCATGATCCGCGCTGGCGGGTACATCCCGCTTCATCCGGAGCGGGCGTCCTTCCATGAAGGATTCCAATGGGGCGCGCTGGTATCCACGAAGCCCGCACTCAGCTGGGCGGAAATAGCAAAGGCACAGCTTAAAGCCGGGGATTCCGGAGCACTGGCGGACAAGTTGGATTTTTACAACTCAATCCGGGGGCTTCCGCTGCGGAATGGGTCAATCGGCGGAAGGAGGGAAAGCAAGCTGCTTGCCCGATGCGTGCCTGCGCTGGATCCGGCGGACGTATTTCAGATCTGGATGAGTGCAGACACGCAGGACGACTGCTTTTTCTACGTCGTGCGTGCTGTTGACCGGAAGCTGAATACTTACCTTATCGGCTGCGGCCGGGCATTGACCCTGGAAGAGCTTGCTTCTGCGGCGGATCGTAACGGCATCCATTACGGGATCATCGACACCGGCGGACACAGAACGAGGGAAATATATGCTTTCATTGCAACGCATAAAGGATGGCTTGGATACAAAGGAAATTCCCACATAGGGAAGAGCTGGAAGGTATCAGAAGAATCTTCCCGCTTGCTTCTGGCGGATCCGAAATTTTACAAAAGTGATCTTTTGGGGTTGATTTATCTTGCCGGGAAGGAAAAGAAAATGCAGTGGTATATTTCCCTGCCGGAAATCCCGCAGGAATACAAAGACCAGATCCTTGATATGGGGCCGAACAAAAAAGTAAAAAATGGTAACAGCTTTGAAAAATACGAAAGTACCGGAAACGATCATTTCTTTGACGCAGAAAAGATGATGCTTGTTTTGAGGGATTACTGGCTTGAAAAAATCTTGCCCGCACGATTGAAGAAGTAAAACGGCAACAGAAAAGCCTTTTTACAGAAAGGGAAAAAAATGAAAAAAACCTTGTTTAATTATGTTTCCGACATGATTCGGGAAAAACTTCCGGATGTACAGCTCCTTGAATATTTTTCCAGGGAAGAACGGGAAAAAGAGTATATTGCCGTAGGAATCTCCCCGGCTGGAGACGTGGCACCGGGGATGCCTTTTGTGAAAATGGCAGTAATATTTCACGCGGGATGTAACCGGCAGGAAGAAGAAAAAGCTGCAGACAGAGTCCGGGAGCTTCTTGAAGTGCTGCGGAACCTTTTCCGATTCCCTGTAAGGGGTGCAGTCCTGAAGGATCATGTGCTTGATGGTATCGTGCCGGAAGGCAACCCCGGATCCATTACCGTAGACGAGAATGACCGGTACATTTCCGGTGAATTGAATTATACCGCATACGCAACAAAAAAATAAAAGGAGGATGCTATGGCATTTGGCGTATCCGGCGGAAGTTCCGCCACAATTTCCCGCAACAAAAATTTCACCACCGAAGTTGCTTACATGCAGGACAGCACCGGCAAGAAGATTCAG
The DNA here is from genome assembly GCA_045612485.1 of Victivallales bacterium. Taxonomy (GTDB): domain Bacteria; phylum Verrucomicrobiota; class Lentisphaeria; order Victivallales; family UBA1829; genus RGIG5327. The sequence goes on from JAZKZE010000027.1 coordinate 19,349, forward strand.
GCCCACACCTTTGGGGCTGAATTGGAAGTCACGGAAGAGATGTACGAAACAAAAGACAACGGGTTCACAAATCAGGCGATCGAAGGACAGGACGGAACTTCCGTCTGCACCGCAAATTCCCTGAGCGAAAGCAATACGGATTATGCGAAAATTTCCGTGACAAAGAAGATCCTGCCCGGCGATACCACATACGGGGGTAAAGAATGAGAATTCCGGCAAGATTTGTAAAAGACCGGAAGAAAAAAATCGACTTTGATGCTGAAGCCGCCGCCTTTCTTGGGGCGGCTTTTTCATTGAAGGACGGCTTTTTGCTTCCTTCCCCGCCGGCAGGGTTCTTCACCTGTCTGGAGCTGATAACAAGCCCGTACTTTCTTTCCCCGCTGGAATGTGATACGGCGGACTTTTTCAATGCCATGGCGTTGCTTACATCCGGTCGGCGCGCAGTATTCCTTGCAGATTCTTTCCGCAAAGGGGACAAAGGTCCGCTTTTGCGGGAGGCGGAAAAGTTTGAAAAAGAACATGGAGAAACAGCGATCTCCCAGTATGAAGAGATCGTATATCAGACGCTTGTTCTGCCGTTTGAAGGGCTTGCTATGATTCCGGCCGCGGAAAGTGGAGGGAAAGAATTTCTCTTCGATGCGGAATTCCTTGCTTCCCTTGCCGGATGTGTTGCCATGACCACCGGGGAAAGTATTGACTCCATACTGTGGGATATGCCGCTTCTTCGTGCCGGTCATATTCAAGCGTTCCGGATGCGGTACGAAGGCAACGACCGTATCGAGCGGCCGGATGATCCGGAAGCGATCAAAGAAGCGTTGAAAGAGGCAACAGAACGGGAAAGAGTAGGGGAGCTTCACCCGTGGCAGATCGCGGAACCGGAGAACTACCCGCCCACAGAAACGCAAATAAAGGCAAGATTCGAGATCATTGCAGACCATAAAAAGCTTCTGGAGAAGAAAAGAAATGACATTCAAAGAAAGAAAAATAAAGAAGATCAGGGACCGGCTTCTGCTTGTGGAGAAGGCGATCACGGAAGTCCTTGAAAACGGTGTGAGCTATTCGCTCTCCGGCTCTCATTCCGTAACATCGGCAAATCTTGCCGAACTGCGGCAGATGGAGACGGATCTTGAATTGCAGCTTGCCCGCATGACGGGAAAAGTAAATACCCGCGTGATCGCTACATTCGGAGGATAAAAAAATGAAAATTGATATGCGAAAATTCAGAAGCAGCAAGGACTATGCGGAAGCAAAGACGGCCTTCCAGAATGGCGACCGTCTGAAGGCTGCTTCTATCGTGGCAAAATATGACGTAGTGGATCCCCGAAAAGATAACGGACAGCGGCGGAAGGCAGAAATAGAACACCACACGGAAGAGAAGCTTCTTCGGCCATACGACCGGCTGAAGTTAATAAACCTTCTGCGGGACGCCGAAAGAAATGCTTCTCTGTTCCGGGGGATGATGCTTCAGCTCCGTCTGAACGCTGCCGGGGATATTAAAATTCAGGTGAATACGGAAGACGCCCAGTTCAATGAAGGCGCCGCCTTTTTCTTCAACAGCGTTTTTGCGAAAAACTGCGATTTCATGGGGGACTTGCACCTGGCTGAATTCTGCCAGAATATCATTGCTTCCCGCTTCCGGGAAGGGGATTGCCTGATCGTCTTTGACCCGCTGCGGGAAGATTCTGCAAAGCTGCTTGCTTTCGAGGCGGACCAGTTCGTAAATCTTGACAAAATTGCTCTTGCAAAAATGCGGGATCTTTACTCCTGGATCCCGGCGGATGCTTCATGCGAAAGCGGGGTGATCCTTGACCGCTACGGCAGACCCGTCGGGTACGCTGTCAGCAGGGAACATGGACTTGTCTCTGCGGAGGAGGGAAAAGTCTCTCTCTTTTCCACGCAAGAGGCAAAACTTTTGAAAAGAAACTGGCGATTTGACCAGGTGCGGGGCGTGCCGGACTTTGCCGCAGGGATCGCAGATGTGGAAGACTCCTACGAGATGCGGACGAAAGAATTGCAGTCCGCGAAACTTGCCGCATCTCTGGTGCTTGTTGTAAAGTCTCAGAGCGTACAAGATGCTATTGTGGCAGCAGCTTCCAGTCCGGAGCTGGATAAATTTTTTGCCGATGGGGAAACCCCGGCAGGGGAAGACGGTGCTGCCAGTATCGGCCACATGGACGGAAACGAAGAAAAGGAATACGAAGACTTTGGAAACCTTACGGGCGGGATGATCGAACGGCTTGGGAAAGATGACGTTATGGAAGAGCTGAACAGCAACCGGCCGAACCTGAACGCGGACGCGTTCTATAAGACGGTGAACCAGTCTGCAGGGGCAGGAATCGGACTGGGCAAATGCTATTCCAGTATGGAGGTAGATTCTTCTTATACCGCTTTTCGCGGGGAAATGGTAATGAGCTGGAGAATGTTCCGGGATCTGCAAAAGTGGCTTGAGCGTCACTTCCTGGACTGGCTTGCCGGAAAGGTTTTTGAATATGCAGAAAGAAGGATGCTTCTTCCGCCCTGTTCTGATCCATTCTGGCGGCACAAAATCTCCTGGAGCTTCCCCTCCATGCCTTCCGTGGATCCGGATAAAGAAGCGTCTGCACATGAGAAGAACCTGCGGAACGGGTTGGAAGATTATTCTGAAATACTTGGACCGCAATGGAAAACAAAATTCAACGCTCTTGCAGAGCAACTTGACGCGGCAAGAAAAAGCAAGATCCCGCTTTCCGTGCTTTCCACAGTAGCGGGTGCAGTTATAACAGAAGGAGATGCTGATGATACTGATACAGAATAACGGCCGGACGGTAAATGTAACCATTACTGACGCCATTTGCAGCGGATTTTATGCAGACTTGAAAAAGAAGCTGCTTGAAGCAGGGGAATATGATTCCATAGAGATCGATCTCTGTTCGGAAGGCGGGGTACTCACAGAGGCCTTCGCCTGCTACAACTTCCTGAAAGCGATCCCCCAGAAGGTCACTGTCACCGTGAACGGCTGGGCGGCTTCGGCGGCAACTTACCTGCTTATGGCAGCAGATGAAATCCGGATGTACGAAAACAGCTTTTTGATGATTCATGAGCCTTCTCTTTTCTTGTTTGAAGATGTAAATTTGCAGGAAGCCGAAAAGATTTCCGCCGTTCTTACATCTATGAGAGACACTATTGTGCAGGCGTATCAGACAAAAACCGGGATTGATGCGGCAACATTGGAAATATATATGAGAGAGGAGACCTGGCTTTCCGCCGCAGAAGCGCAAGAACTTCGATTCTGCGACGGGATTTCCGGAACCGCTCTTTACACAGCAAAAATGGAAAATATGCCTGAAAAAATAAAGGAGAAAATCATGGCTGCAAAAACAAAAAAGACCGTCATGGATCAGGAAAATCTTGAAAAAGACGCAAAAAAAGAAGAGATCCCGCCTGCCGCGGAAGAAACAGAGCAGGAAGTGAAAGAAGATCCCCAGCCTGCTGCAGAAGGGGAAGAAAAAGAAGAAGATCCGCTGGAAGTTCTGGAAGCGAAAGTAAAGGCACTTGAAGAGGAAAATAAAGCCTTGAAAAAAGAAAACAGCGACCTGAAAGCAGAAAAAGAAACTGCTGAAACAGAACTTGCAGAAGTCAAAAACCGCGTGGAACGCATGACAGCAGGAGTAAAGAAGGAAGCTGCTCCCTGTAACGAAGGAAAAACCGTAAAGACCTGGAAAGAAGCAATGGCCGACTGCAAAGGCGATTACCTTCTTGCCAGAAAGAAATATGCAGATATTTTCGCTGAAATGATGAAAGCAAACCGCTGAAGGAGAAAAAACCATGCCTAAAGATTGGAAAACAGAAAACGGGTACAGACCCGACCTTGCCGCCCTTCCCGTAAACACCCCCATCGGTTTTATCGGGGAAAACTTTTACCCGGCAGAAAACAAAATTGAAAAGACCGGCGACACCTCCTATGTAGAGCTTGTGGCAGATTCCGCAGCACAGACCGACTACAAGGACGGCGACGCGCCCGCCGCAACTTTGATTGCGACAAAAGAAATCGCCTGGAATCTTGCCCGCTGCATCAAACGCTATGGCGTGCCGAAGAAAGAAGTCTATGCAATCGGCAGCGTGGCAAAAGCCGACGAACTGGGAGGGAAAGCCGCAAAGCGTTCCGTCATGCGTGCCATTGAAGCCGCCCAGCTTACGAAAGTCTTTTCCGGCGACGGTACAAGCATTGCAAACGACGGGATCATTACCGGCATCCAGAGCGCGCTTTCCGCCATTCGCTTGTATGAAGGTGAGAAGGTTCTTGCCTGCTCTTTTGCTACTTACAACAAGATCATCAACTCCGCCGAGATCGCTGCAAGAATGAGCTTCAACGGCTGGCTTGGTGAGACTGATTCCGTGCTTGGTCTGAAACCTGAAGTCCTGAAATCCATGCTTTCCAACGTATTCGGGATCAGCAGGGTACTGATCGGGGATGACACGCTCACTCCCGCCGACAAGCTGGTGGTAGCAGCTCTTCCTTCCGCTGAAGAACTCAACTACAAACTCACTCCCGAACTGGGCAGAACTTTCAAATTCATGCCCGACGGCAGCGAGCTTTTCGATATGGAATCTTTTGCCGATGAAAAAACCAAAACAAACTACTACGACGCAGAGTCCTTCTATGGCGTCGTGGAATTCAACGCAGGTGCAAGAAAAGTCCTGAACTTTACTTCTGCGGCCGCTGAATGAGGTAAAAAATGAACCCTGTGAGCGTCCAAAAAAGACTTAAAAATATAATCGGCAACGGCCTGCCGGTTGAATGTATGACTCCGTGGGGGAAGCTCACGGGTTCTTTTTCTGCTGTAAAAAATGAAGTTTTGCTTCTGACTTACGGCAGCATAGAAGACTATACTCTTTCCATACTCTTTGCCGAGGGGGACTTCCCTCCCGGCATCCTTCCCCGCAAAGGGGATTCCTTCACCGTGAAGGATAGAAAACTTTATGTC
>JAZKZE010000028.1:0-33398 GCA_045612485.1 Victivallales bacterium
CATAAATACTGTCAGAACTGAAGCCAATACGATCACCCCTTTACGGAAACTTCCACTCTTTTTTCCGGCGGAAGGATTTTCTTCCATATTTATTTCCCTATTTTCCTTCTTTTCCATATTTTTCATAAATATCTTCTCCTCTTTTTCCCTCAATATACACGCAAACACTGTAAATTACAAGTATTTTTATTTCCTCTTCAGTAACCTTTCCGTAATCTTCCCGGCGGTATTTTCCGGTACTTTTTATATACTCTGGAAAAATAGTAGGGATCAGGAAAACCGCAGGCATTGGCAATCTCCCCTATACGCATCTGCGGCTGTTCGTGCAGTAATTTGTCGGCATATTCCAAACGGCGCATAGTCAAAAGTTCCACAAAGGAAGGATGGTGGTTATCCCGGAGCGTATGGGACAGGGAAGAAACACTTATCCCCATCTCTTTTGCGGCTTTCGCCAAGGTGAGTTTTTCCCGGAAATGTCTGCTGATATACTCATTGAGAGCAATATACAAGTGATCGTCCTCTCTTGTAACCAATTCACATTTTACAATATAATCCACAAGCACTTCCAGAAGTCCGGACATCTTCTTTACCGCTTCATCATTATAATAAGGCAACTCTTCATAGGCTTTTTTCAGCAGTTCCTTTTTTGCCTTTGATCCGGCTTTTTTCAGAAGAAAAGAAGGCAGATTTTTCTGACAGCGGTATTGACCGAACATAAGAAATCCCAATAATTCCCCGCCGGGGGCAACTACCGGCATCACCGATTCCCCCAGAGAAGCGTGACAGATATAGGACTCACATTTTCCGCTTGCCGCACACTTTTTTTCCATAACAGAATCAAGGGAACAGCAATCGGAATAGGAAAAATATTCGGTTTGCATCATCTTGCAGAAAGGGGAACTTTCCTCCCCCCTCCCCCGTCTTACGGGAACGCCATCCCGGTCAAAAAAAACGATATGCACATTCATAACTGTGGCAAAATCATCCAGCAATTTCTGTACCCGTTCTTTCAGAATAAGGTTGAAAGAGAGTTTTTGCATCATATTTTTATCCTATTTTGCATCACTTTTGCATTTTAATCCATTTTTTTGCCATATAATCTATTGCAGAATCTGTATTTGTCAAGTATAATATCTTCCGGAAAATAAATCTTTCACCAAACAAAGGAGATATTATCATGGAAAAAGTACGGATCGGTCTTATCGGGCTGGGTTTTATGGGAAGCACACACTTCGGTATCCACAAAGCAAATCCGGATGCCGTCATAACCGCATTGGCGGATGTGGATGAAAAAAAACGCAAGGGGGATATTTCTTCGGTAGCCGGCAATATCGGAAATGCGGATAATTCCAAGCCCCTCGATCTTACCGGGATCAAAGTATATGAGTCAGGCTTTGATCTTATCAATGACCCCAACGTGGATATGGTGGATATCTGTGTCCCCACTCCCTACCATGCGGATCTGGTGAAAGCTGCCATTGCGGCAAAAAAATATGTCTTTTCCGAAAAGCCTCTCTGCCGGAATCTGGAAGAAGCCTCGGAACTGGCAAAAGCAGTGAAAAGTGCGGAAAAATATGTAAACTTCGGTCTTTGTGTCCGTGCCTGGCCGGAGTATGATTATCTGAAAACAGAATATAAGAAAGGCTCCTTCGGGAAAGTTCTTTCCGCCACATTCCGCCGTCTCTCCCCCTCCATTGCCGGGAAACACTGGGAAGACTGGTTCATGGATGGCAAACGCTCCGGCGGAGCTTTACTGGATATGCATACCCACGATACGGACTTTATCGTTTACATGCTTGGCAGACCCAATGCAGTAACAAGTATCGGCAGAAGCATCGTCAGCAGGGAAAACGGGATCGATCATGTGATCACCTTCTATCATTACGATGACGGAACGGTCGTTGAAGCCGAAGGCTGCTGGGGCGCCCCCTCCACAACTCCCTTTGAGATGACCTTCCAGGTTATCTGCGAAAAAGCCACCATCCGGCTTATGGCGGAAGGGTTCAAGATCTACTGGAACGATGGAAGGATCGAATCCCCCTCCGTGGAAGCAACCACAGGCTGGCATGTGGAACTCAAATATTTTGTGGACTGCATCAAAAACAATATCGTTCCCGAACGTTTCCAGACCTTTGACTCCATTCTTGATGCCTTCAAAGTTACTGCCGCAGAACAAACTGCTGTGGAAACCGGAAAACGCGTAGAGATCGCTTACTGAAAAAAGGAGCAAAAATGTATAAAGCATTGAATTACTGGGTATTCGGAGGCTTTGACGCACAAAAGACTCCTTATGAGTTTATTGATTTTGCAGCGGAAAAAGGACTTGACGGTGTGGAATTTACCGTCGGCGATGTTCTTCCCGTTGACATCACAGAAGAAGAGTGTAAAAAAATCGCTGCCTATGCTGCAAGTAAAAAAGTCGGTTTGCGTACCCTTGCCTCCGGTGCCGGCTGGGGCTGCAATATCGGGGCGGCAGATGCAGAAGAACGGGAAAATGCCATTTCCTTTACAGAAAAATATCTCCATATTGCCAAATGGATCGGTGCGGAAACCATCCTTGTCGTTCCCGGAGCAACCCGGATCGCCTGGGACCCCTCCCGTCCGGTGATCCCCTATAAGCAGGTGTGGGATAATGCTCTTGCCTCACTCAAAAGACTTGTCCCCCTTGCAGAAAAACTCCATATCAATATTGCATTGGAAAATGTCTGGAACCGTTTTCTCATTTCCCCTATGGAATGGAAATATTTTCTGGATACGGTAAACAGTAAAAATGTGGGGATCTACTTTGACGCAGGAAACGCCTGTCTAAACGGCCGTCCCCAGGACTATCCGGAAATTCTGGGAGAATACATCAAAGCTGTCCACCTGAAAAACTTTGAAGAAAGCGATTGTGCCGGAGGTCTTCACGGATTCGGGGATGATCTCCATAAAGGTGTTCTGGATTATCCCGCATTGTTTGCGGAACTGGATAAGATCGGTTACAAAGGCACATTCACTGTGGAAATGATCCCCTTCTCCCGTCTGCCGGATCTGGTTCTGCCGGATCAGGCTCTTGCCGAAAAGGTGACAGACCAGCTCCTTGCGCTGTAAAAAATATTTGAAAAAGTATATTTTGCCATTATATTAATCCTGCTGTATGCTCTCTCATGCAGCAGGATTTTTTTGCAGGAGAAATTATGAAAAAAGTGGAATTGATCGTTATCGGACTTGACGGAGCTGTAAGCAATTATATTGTCAAAAAAGCAGCAAAGGGGATATTGCCCAATTTTGCCAGACTTCTGAAAAGAGGGACCCTTCTTTCCGATCTGCGCCCGCCCCATCCAACCATTACCCCGGTATGCTGGAGTGCATTTATGACTGGAGCGTCTCCCGAAGCAAACGGGATCATTTCCGATCAACTGCATCTTCCCGGAACCCATTTATCTGAAACCGTTTCCGCATATCACGGAAATTATCTCACAGCAGAAAGATTCTGGGAAAGTGCCGCAAAAGCAGGGAAAACATCTCTCATAGATACTCTTCCTGTTTCCGCGCCCGTAAAAAGTCCCCTTGTGCGTCAAGTGGAAGGAACTTCCTGCAATCCGGGACGCATGATCCTGCCTGACGGAACAAAAGAATATACAGACATTCCCCAGCAGGTCTGGCTTTTTGATAAAAACAATATTCCGGTACAGAAACTGGAAAACTGTATATTTCCCTCTTCAAAAGCAGAACTCACTGAAAAGGGAAAATACCTTCTGCATACTTCCATGACTCTCCCGGAATGTAATTATCACAAGTTTCTCCCCTTTTTCTGGGAGGTGGAAGAAAAGGAAAATACCTTTTTTCTCGTTACGGAAGATAAAAAGCTCCCCCTTCTTCCGGGGGAATGGTCGTTGCCGGTCACAAGAAAACTTCCTGCAGAAAATGGAGAAAAACTTCCCCTCACCTTCCGTTTTTCATTACGGAAACTGGAGAAAGGCACTCTTCTTTTTGCATCGGCAGCCTGTTACATCAAAGAAAGGATCTTTCCGGAATCCTTTGCAGAACTTTTTGAAGATATGCCACCCACTCCTGTTCACAAGGAATATATCTTTTTTAATGATCCGATCCTGCACCCATTGTGCATAGATTCCTGGCTCTTCCACAATGAATGGCATAAAGAAATGTTCCGCAGGGCGTTGAAACAGGAAAGAAGCAATATTCTTGTCACATATATGGGGGATATTGATACGGTCAATCATCTGGCATGGTCCAAATATGTAAAGGCAAAAGAGAGCAGTAAAGAAGAATACACACGAATTGAAAAATATGTGGAGGAGATCTATAAGGCAGCTGATGATCATATAGGATTCTTTCTGGATGAGATCGCAGAAGAAGATACAAGTATTCTTGTTCTTTCCGATCACGGTTCCATCGGGGTAAAACAGGAAAGAAGTATCAATCTTGCCTTGCATAAAGGGGGATTACTGGAATTTTCCGATGCAGACAAGAGAGTGATCGACTGGAAACATACCAAAGCAGCCCTTTGCGGATGCGGTCATATTTTTGTCAATCTTCAAGGCAGGGAAAAAGAAGGGATCGTTCCGCAGGAAGAGTATGAAAAAACCGTTGGAAGGATCATTACCGCCCTACAGGATCATTGCAGAAATGAAGACGGAACTTCTTATCTTGCTTTTGCAGTCCGTAAAAAAGAGGCCGGATTTTTCGGTCTCGGCGGAGAATATTGCGGAGATGTGGTCTATGGGTTGACCGCAGGAGATCACGCATCCACCGTTCATGCGGAACAGATCCCCACAGCGGAAAATACCTTCGGCAGTATGCGTTCAACTGGTATTCTTGCCGGTAAAAACATCAAAAAAGATTTTGTACTGGAAAAAGGGGTATTTCTCACAGATCTTGCCCCCACCTTGTGTCATTTGCTCAAAATTCCGCCTCCCGCCCAAAGTAACGGGAGGATCCTTTATGAAATTCTGGAAAAAGAAAATAAATGAGATTCCTGAAAAGAATTTTCTTTTTGTACTTGACAGACCTCCCATTGTATGATAAAGTTAATGCCTGAAAATCCGGGGGGAGGATGATTATGAAGAACGAAACGACATTTTTACGATCTTTTGATCCGGGAATCGAAGGGATCAGATTTTCTCTTGACAGAAAAATAAATCCGGCACAGGTGAAAGAATTGTATGATTTTGTCTCCTGGCTGGATGGAAGTGAAACAGAAGAAACTGTAGAGAAGATGTTCCTGAACTCTTACGCTGTGGCAAGTGCTTACAACAGTAAAACGGGGGAACTTGCCGGATTTTTCCGGGCTTTATCCGATGGTGTGGGCGATGCCTATATGGTGGATCTGCTTGTGCATCCCTCTTACCGGAAACGGGGGATCGGCAAAGCACTTGTAAAACTTTTATCCTCTTTTCTGAAAGAACAGGGGATCACATGGATCGTCTGTATCGGAGTTCCGGGAACAGAAAAATTTTATTGCGACTGCGGCGGAAAAGTAATGGAAAAACATATTCCACTGCGTTTTCTTGAGGAGGAATGACTATGGATGACAGAACATATCCTGCTTTTCTTTCTGAAGATTTCAAAGATATAACAAAGGAAAGTATTCCGGTACTGCGTCCTTTTCTCATAAATTCCAAAGAGGACAGCTGTGAATTTTCATTGACCAATCTCTACGCCTGGAAAGACTTTTGCAAAACAAAATTCCAGATATATAATGACCGTCTTTATATCTGGTTTTCGGATGTGGATCTTCTTATTTTTACCACAGACAGGAATAAAAATAATGAACCTGCCGCAATGGAACTGTATATAGTTTCACAGGCAATGAAAAAGGCGGGTCATAAAGGCGTTTTCTATCAGGTACGGAAGGAGACCATAGAAAATGATCCCTCTTTTTCTGGATATTTCCGGATCGAACCAAGTAAAGAAGAGACAGCAGAATATGTTTATGATATAAAGAAACTTTCTCTGCTTCCCGGACAGATCCTTGCAAAAAAACGCAATCTCATCCATCAGTTCACAAGAGTTCATGCCAATGTGACAACAGAGATCCTTACAGAAAAAAATTGGCATAAAGCAAAACTTCTTGCAGAAAAATGGTATGACAGTTATCCCGGAAATAAAGAAGATCTTGCAGGGGAGATTGCTTCGTTATCCAATATGGAAGAGTGTTTTCTTTCTACGGGACTTACCGGGATCCTTGTGGAGGAAAATGGCGAAACTCTTGCTTTTGCAACAGCAGGCCCCATCACTGAAAAAATCTGGACGGAAACACTGGAAAAGGCTCTTGCAGAATGTAAAGGAGCTGCCCAGTTTGCCAATAATGAATTATCAAAACTTCTGGAAAAAAGGTGTATTTATCTCAACCGGGAACAGGATCTGGGGCTGCCCGGATTACGGCAGGCTAAATTATCCTATCTTCCGGAATTTCTTTTACAGAATTTTGTTCTGACGGCAAAAAAATAAGCAATAAATATATTCAGGGAGAAAAATCATGCATAATGGAAAATTTTGTTGTGCCTTATGGGGCTGCGGCTGGGTCGCAAGCGGACATCTGGCAGCATACCTTAAAAACAAAGATTGTGAAGTTACAGGTATCGGCAGTTCCCGCAAAGAAAGTGCCATGGCAAAAGTTGCGGAATTCGGCGGGTATGACTGGAAGATCTATAACTCTTTTGAGGAGATTCTTGAGGACAGTAAAGTAGATATCGTTTCCATCTGCACTCCCAACGATCTTCATGCACAGGAGGCAATATTGGCGGCAAAGGCGGGAAAACATATTTTTCTGGAAAAACCTGCCGCAATAAATAAAGAAGATCTGGAGCTGCTTTCCAGAGTCATTGATGAAACCCGTACAAAGACCGTCATGGGAATGGTCTTGCGTTTCAATCCTCTTTATCAGATGCAGAAACGGCTTATTGCCGAAGGGGAACTTGGAAAAATCCTCCTCGCCAATGTGGATTACTGGTTCGGCAGGGAACGGGGTTCCTGGATGCGGGAAGGAAAACGCACTGGGGGAGCTTTTGTTCTGGGCGGCTGTCACAGCGTGGACATCATCCGTTATCTGCTGGATTCGGATATCGTGGAAGTCCGCGGAGATGCCCTCCCCCCGGACTCCTGGTATGATTACCCTCCGGCGGCAACAGCTCAAGTACACTTTGCCAATGGAGCAAAAGGGGTATTTTCCTGTACGCTGGCCGGTCACGTTCCCTATACAGCCAATACCCATATCATTGGAGAAAAAGGCTCTATGCTCAATGATAAATTTTTCCTGAAGCGTTTTCAGGAACAAAAGGAATTTTTCCAAATCGACACGGGAGTAAAGAAGTCGGGAGATGTCTATTCCCACCCCTTCCCCGCCATAGTGGAGGATTTTGTCACAGCATTGAAGGAAGACCGGGAAAGCACTCACAATGTAAGATCCATCCTCAATTCCCATAAAGCGTGTTTTGCCATTGAGCAAAGTATCCTTGACGGCGGCAAATGGATCAAAGTATAAATACTGTATAAGTATTTCTGAAAGTCAGGGGGGGGTTGCAAAACTGTTTTGTGGGGAAGAAACCTTTTTTCAAAAAGTTTTCTTCCCCACACCCCATTTTCCAAAAACTTTCACCGGAATTGCTTTTATTACTTGTAATAAAAGCAATTCCAATTTATTTTATATAAAAGAGATGCAACGTTTTACCTGCAATAATTTTTATTGTTGTTGTATAAATTCAAGATTGTTGATTTTTTCGACAGTAAACAAAAATTTGTACAAAAAAACAGGGGATTTGCAACCTTTTATGAGGTTTTGCAACAGCCCCTTTTTTTATTCTTTTACCTTTTTCTGTTCCGGTTCAAAACCGGAAATACAGGAAGGGATTATAAGTGGAAGAAGCTATCAATGCTGCGGAAAGCATAAAACAAATCAGAAGATAAGCATTGTAAAGCGCATATACCGCAACTTTCCCTTCTGCAAATCTCTGCATTTTTTCCCTGAGAAAGGAAACGGAAAAAATCATGGCAATAACAAGAATTGCCAATTCCCATATATTCACTTTGAAGAAGATGGAAAATGTTGCTGCCCCGCTATGGTAAAGACCAAGCATTTTCAGGATAAATTTCTTTGCATACGCAAGAGAATCCGCCCGGAAAAGAACCCAGGCAAAAATTACGATAAGCAGTGTATATATCCTCTGTACCAGCCGGATGATCAATGTGGAACCTGCTTTATGCCATGATGTGATCTTTTCAAAGAGAATGGCTGCTCCGTGCAGCAAACCCCAGAAGACAAATGTCCACGCAGCCCCGTGCCAGATCCCGGTAACAAGAAATACAATAAATAAATTCAGCAGATTTCTTGCCTTGCTTACCCGGTTCCCCCCCAGAGGAATATACAGATATTCCTTGAACCATGTGGAAAGGGATATATGCCAGCGGCGCCAGAATTCAGTAATGGAACGGGATTCATAAGGATAATTGAAGTTCTCCTTGAAACGGAAACCGAACATCAATCCAAGTCCGATAGCCATATCAGAATAACCGGAAAAATCATAATACAGCTGAATGGAATATGCCACTGCCCCCAGCCATGCAGTCCCCACCCCCAGCTGCTCCACAGCCGTTCCGAAAACAGCATCGGCAATGGCTCCGCAGGAGTTGGCAATGATCACTTTCTTACCAAGCCCCAGAATAAATCTCTGCGTTCCGGCAAGAAGATCATCAAAAATAAAATCACGTTTCTCAAGTTCTTTTATCACATCATGGTATTTCACAATAGGTCCGGCAACAAGCTGGGGAAAAAGGACGATATAGAGTGCAAGATCATACAGTTTTTTCTGTGCAGGAACTTCTTTGCGGTACACATCTACAAGGTAGGATATTGCCTGGAAGGTATAAAATGAGATACCGATAGGCATGACAACGTGAATAAAATCCGCTTTATGCTGAAATACTGCCGCAATGTTTTCCAGAATAAAGTTTGTATATTTGAAGTAGATGAGAAAACTCAAATCTACACAGATCATCAGGGCAAGAAGGACTTTTTTCATTCTGCCATCATATTTTTCCACAAGCAAGGCCCCCGCATAAGTGGCAATGATCACAAAGCCGATGATGCAAATATATCTGGGTTCCCCGAAGCCATAAAAAAGAAGACTGGCGGCAAGAAGGACAAAGTTTCTGTACTTTGCATCTACACAGGCATATATACCCAGTACAGCGGGAAGAAACAGAAACAGAAATGTACAAGAAGAAAAGACCATGTTTTATTATTCCTCAAATTTTAATTTTTTAGCCCAATACATCAATGCCCCTTCCCAGACTTCCAGAAGCAGGGCATCACATTTCAGATTCTTCAACTGTTTTCCGACGATCTTGTAGGAACTTGCAGGATAGGAAAACACATGTTGGAAAGACCCCATTGTCAAATAAGGGACAAGCCAGTAAGTGAAACTGTCTCCGAAGAAACCGAGTCTGTAAAGGGCATCCTTGTTCGGAGAAGTATAGAGGAAAGGCCATCCCATTTTGTAATATGCGTCTATATGAATATTTTCCGCATATTTTGTAACATGATCCTGTTCTCTCTGCATCATATCCAGAGTACCATGAAAACGGGCTTCCCTGACAGCAAAATATTTGGGCAGAGGTTCATAAATTGGCAGTTTTTTCAAATCTTTCTGCACTTTTTCCATTGCATAACGGTAAATATGGTAACCGCCCCAGTCTGAACTGTGATGATCTCCCTTGTAATACAGAAGCGGCTGGTTCTTATCGGAAGCGATCTTCTGCAAATACTCAGTGGGATCAATAAAGGTAACAGGAGAGGATTTCAATTCCTCTTTCAGATTGTTCACAAGTCTGAAACTTTCCGGACGCATTTTTTTGAAGATCCGTATGTAGGAAGGATAGATCTGTGCCTTCACCGGACAGATGAGAAGATAGAATTTTATATTGTTTTTCTTACAGAATGCGGCAATCTTTTTCAGAGTATCCACAATATATTCCTTCTCGCCGGGATTCCAGTCAACATTATTGAGATATTCCTGAATGGAATAGTAGTACCAATCTTCTTTTCCGATCCATACCCCGCTGTCATAAATGGGGATATTCACACGGTTTTTCAATGTACGGACGGCAAAGAGCATCAACTCACGCCCTCCGATATGGTCGGAAAAATACTCTTCAAATTCTTTCCCGCAATTTACATTTATGGAAGAATCTTTTCCCAGGAAAGAGGGCATTTTTTTCAGCTCACGCCGGTCGGTTTCAGATATTTCCTTAAAAGAGAGAAAAAGAAGCGGAAGGACCATCATAATACAGAACAGAAGGAAAAATATTTTTCCAGTTCTTTTTTCCGCTGTATCATTGCAGCAGCTGTTCAAAACTTTACAGACAGCAATTCCCACAGGCAGGAAAATCATAACAAGGGACATGAAAAACAGAGATTCCAACTTTGCATCCCTGTAATAACAGAGTGCGGCAAGGCAGAATATAAAGGAAAATCCGCATATAAGTGCGTTAATGGTTTTCAAAGCCCGTATCCGGGTCTTTTCTGTCCAGTTTCCGGAAAAAGAAAAAATACAGTGAAGCAGGATCAGACAGAGAAGGATCCCGGCAAAAACAGTAACAGTATTGAAAAGAGAACGGGCAAAAGCAGTGGAAATATGAAGTTTGCAACTGCTGACACATTGATCTTTTTTCTCTCCGGAAATTTCCGGAACGGTGGAAATGGAATAAAAACCGTAAACCCCGTAATCATATTTATCATAAACAAACACATTTTCAGCATTAAGCAGGGCATAACGCCGGAAAAGCGGATCCGCATATATATGCAATCCATACATTTTACCGGGGATCAACTTGCACCGGATGACCCTTTTATCCTCTCCGCCGGGACGTTTGAAAGAAACAGTGATATGGTTCTTTTCATTCATTTCCACTTTCACAGAATCTTTATCTGACACTTTTGCCGGATACAGATTCCGCTTCTTTCCCGGGGCAGGCGCAACAAATACGATGTCACAAACTACTGTCGGAACGATCCGGGGAGCTTTTTTTGTTGCTTCCGGAGCCACCGGAATAACATGTTTACGGTGATACCTTTCGTAGGAGATCCACAATCCCCATACGACAAGAACCGGCAGAAGAACGGCAAGAAGAAAACTCACCGGTCTGCATATTTTCTGTATTACTTTTTTCATCAATAATGTATCCTGTAGAATGAATAATGCATATCACATAAAAAACGGGATTTACGTTCATAATTAATATACCCTTTATCCGCTGTTTTTCAAGTTACAGCTCTTTATTTCAGAAAAATCTTTCCGCACAGGAGGGGATACCATACCGGAGAAAATGCGTTTTTCGCAGCAATATGGAGAATTTTCCAGAAAAAAGGGTTAAAAGAAGCTCTGTAAACTTGAACATTTCCCTTCTGCATGTTAGATTATAAGCAAGCCGGTTGAAAATCTCTGCATCCGGCAGAAAAATCTGTTTTGATACGGTTCATAGAGTAATAAAAAAGGATAACAGATCGGAATGATCCGAAGAAAGGAATGAAAAATGTCAGCAGAAAGTGCCAGAGCATTTTGCGTAGTAATGATGAGCGATGAAGATTTCAGAGCAAAACTTGCAGAAGTAAAATCCCCGGAAGAAATTACCGCGATCCTCGCCGCAGAGGGTTATGATTTCAAAAAAGCGGAACTGGAAAAAGTTGTAGGGGAATTCATGGGCAGAACTCTTGATCCCGGTGAACTGGATCAGCTTGTTTACGGGTTCTATGAAGAACAGATCGCAGCAGGCAACAAAGAGATCTGCGATGTTGTTGCGGCATGGATGAAGAATCTTCCTTGATCCATTCCAGTATCCCCGAAGCCGGATCTTTCAAGCATCCGGCTTTTTTATTCCGGACAATCTCTAATATTGCAAAAGGAATATTCCGCCATGAAAAATATATTTCCGGCTGTACTGATATTTTTCTGTTTCATTGTGTCCACCCTTCCGCTTCAGGCACAGCAGCAGAAAAAGAAAAATGCCAGAGTGAAACTGGCTCCCGTTTATATAGATTTGAGCCAATCCCGGCAATCCATTGAAGAAAGCAAACCGGAAAAAGTCCTCATCGACCGTTCCAATGTAATGATCCTGGATAAAGCTCCCCGGAAGAAGGTGGATAAAAAACGCTTATCCAAAACAGAGCTGCATAAAATGGCAAAATGGACCCCTTATCCGGAAAAAGCACTTGCAAAAATCCTTGCTCCGGCTGTACAACATAAAACGATCCGCTGGCAGCCGTTTTCCGGAAGCCTCTATCCTTCCGGAACAAGTCTGACGGATGCAAAACTCTCTCCGGATAAAAGTGTCATCGCCTTTCTGGAAAAACTGGGCAAAGCCCCCGGACCTTACGGAACAAGAGTGATACTGTATGATACCCACCAGTGGCAGATCCTTCAAGCGGAGGATCTGGAAAAAGCCAACGCACTATCCTGTGTCTGGAGCAGTAACGGGCTTCTCGCCCTTCTCTGCGCGGGGCAGAAATCAGCCCATACAAAAAATACTCTCTCTTTTTATGATCCGCAGACAAAAAAAATACATTCCCATCATGAACTGGATTTTGAACCGGGCAAAAGTTTTATTTCCGCCGGGGAAAACAATTTTCTTATCACAGAAAAGAATTCGGAAAAAATCCATATTTTCCGGCATGACCCGTATTCCGGTACTCTTGAAAAAGTAAAGATCATTGAAGACGGTACTTCCGAAGCCCTGCTTTTCAATGCTGCTGCCGATACCTCCTTCTATGCCTGTGACGGTAAAACGATTTTCCTGTACAGACTTTCCAGCGGCAAACTTATACAGAAGCTCCCCCTGCCCCCCCTTGACAGCTCTTTCCGTATCCACTCGATCCGGGTACTGCCCAACAAAGCATTTCTCCTTGTACCTGCTCCGGCATCCGGAACAGCATTGCGGTATTTCCACAACGGGAATCTTCTGTCTGTCGGAACCGCCTCCTCCGGGCTTGTCACACAGGGCTTCCCCCCCTCCACCTTTACCGCAGGCTTTTCCAAAGGCGGGGAATTCGGCATTTATGAGCTTCCGTCTTTAAAAAGACTTGCTTTCTTTTCTGCCAATACAGCCAAGCCGAGAACACGGGGAACTCCTTTATATATCTTTGCCATACATCATGCAAAAGCCTTTGCCGTTATGGATTCCCGGGGGGTCTTTTATCTGCTTTACCCGGACAGGGCAAACAGACGGTATCTCAAAGAGATCCTGACAGAACAGCAGTTGTAAAAAATATATTCCGGAACAGCTTGCAGATTTCCGGAAAATCCATATTACAAATCAGGGACACACAATGATGAAAAAAGATATTCTTGAAGAATTTGCCACCATCAGCAGCAACCTGCTGCAAAAAATCGCAACGGAAGAAAAAGAAAATATCACTCTCGCGGCAAAAAAAGCAGCCAAAGCCTTCCTGGATGGGAAAAAAATCTATATTTTCGGATGTACCCACTCCGCCATTCTTGCTGAAGATGTATTTTACCGTGCCGGCGCCCCCACCTTCTGGCAGCCTCTCTGGGGCCCGGGTATGAGTATAACCACAACGCCGGGCTTTCTTACAAGTGCAGTGGAACACAATGAGGAGATCGGCAGAGAGATCATTAAATGCTCACGTCTGGAAAAGGATGATGTACTTTTTGTAGCCTCCACATCCGGTAAAAACGGAGCCCCGGTGGCAGTGGTTGAGGAGGCGTTGAAAAAAGAAGCTATTGTGATCATCCTCACATCCTCTGCCTATAAGGATCAGAAAGGCAATCACTCCAGATATGCCAATCTTACTGCTTTCAAAGATCAGGCACTTATTATTGATAATCACGTTCCGCTGGGAGATGCGGCACTGTGTGTTGCCTCCTGTCCCATGGGGCCGGTTTCCACCATAGCGGGTTCTTTCATTATGCAGAGCATTTCCGCTCTTGCAGTGAAAGAGATCGTTGCCGCAGGAGTCACTCCGCCGGTTTTCAAAAGTTCCAATGCTCCCGGCGGGCTGGAACACAATCTTGCTCTTCTGGAGAAAAAAGAGGTCCGGGAAGCCTTTACCCTTCCGTGATCCCCCGGAAAAGTGAAAGGACTTTAAAAAAATGAAGATCGTTGCAGTAGATATAGGAACAAGCAGGATCAAAGCAGCTCTTTTTTCTCCGGACGGAGAAATGAGTATGCTTGTAAGCAAAAGACTTCCCAGAGCCGCTTCCCCGGATTCCCAGGATGCGGAAGAGTGGTATTGCTGTACCTGTGAACTTCTGAAAAAGATCACAGAAAAGGAAAAACCGGAAGGGGTCGTTCTCACAGGAAATATGCACGCCCTTCTGGGAGTGGATAAAGAAGGCATACCTGTGGAAAATGCAGTTTTATGGAGCGATAATTCCGCCATAAGGGAATCGGATATGCTCAATAAAAAATACAGCAGGGATCTTCTTGAAACATTCGGCAACAGTTCCATACCCGTTTTCACATTGCCCAAGATCCTGAAAATGAAACAGGAACGGTTTTCTCTGTACAGGAAAACAGAAAAATTTCTCCAGAGCAAAGATTTTATACTCTACCGACTCACAGGAAATGCTGTCACCGATCCCACAGACGCTTCCGGAACTCTTCTTATGGACCGGCATACCAATTCCTGGTCGGAAAGATTCTGTACGGAGCTGGATATAGACAAAAGAAAACTTCCGGATATTCTTCCTTCCGCCTCCATCTGCGGGAAGATCACGGAAAAGGCTGCGGTGGAAACCGGACTCCTTTACGGAACACCGGTGGTTACCGGATGCGGCGATCTTTCCAGTGCGGCACTGGGCAGCGGTGTAAATGAAGAAACCTTCTCTCTTACTCTGGGGACAGCAGGACAACTGCTTGCAGCAGGAAAAAACAATGCCTCCAAACTTGCAGGCAGGATCTTTGTATTTGCCCATGCCGATCCTTCACTGGAACTGTATCTGGGTTCTGTTCCGGCGGGGGGTTTTTCCTTTGAATACCTTGCCAATCTGCACAATATTACTACGGAAGAATTTTTTATCCGTGCGGCAGCTATCTCCCAGACGGAGGATCTTCCCATATTTCTTCCTTATATTCTGGGCAAAGGCGCGCCCTATATGGACTATGAAAGCAACGGGGCATGGTTCCGTCTGAAAGGAAGCCATACCCTTTCCCATATTTGCAGAGGGGCAGTATTCGGAACCCTTGCGGCGTTGTATCAGAGCTGCGAAATGCTGCAAACTCTCGGCGTACCGGGAAATCATCTTATTCTTCAGGCTCTTGCATGCAGGGAAAAAGTGGTCATGGATACGGCAAACGCTCTCTTTCCGCAGAAAAAATATCTTCCGGAAAATTCGGAAGCAAGTCTGCTTGGAGCTGCAATCACAGGTTTTACCGCATTGGATAAAGCAAAAACTTTTTCACAGTACGCAGAAGATATGATCAAAAAATCCCCCGTCGTCCCGGCACAGGAAAATGAGTGCAGGATCGCGGAACACCTTTATGAATTATATTGTCAATATGCACAGAAGGTGTGACCGGTATAGGAAACACCTGTTGAACATCACCAGAGGAAAGAAATTTTCACCTTATGAAAAAACGTATTTTTCTTACAGTCCTTTTTGCGGTTTTACTGTTTATCGTCCTGCTTGGAGCCCTCCCCTTTGTTCTGACAAGCCAATGGGCGATCCGGAAATTTTTTCTTCCCGTTGCGGAAGAGAAAATGCAATGTACCATTACAACGGAAAAAATTCTCTTTGATCTTTCCGATCCGGGAAACCGTCTTGTATTGTCCGGCATGACCCTGCGCAAAAAGGCAGGCGTCAGCGGGGATAAAACGATCATCTGCAAGGCAGAGAAAGTAAAAATAAACTTTCCCGTGAAAGCAATCCTTGATTTCCGGAAATACGGTATAAAGTCCCTTCTTATCCGGAATCTTTCTGTAACGTATTTTCCGCAGGAAAATGCAGAAGGGATCAAACAGACTTTTGATCTTGTCCGTTTTTCCGGTATTGCAGCAGATAACAGGGGGGAATTTTATTTCAGGACGGTTCTTCCCCTGTCTCCGGTGCATACTCCGGATAAAAGGCTTGATTCCGAAGGGAAAGGCGGATTTTCTCTTGATGAAACGATGGCTCTCAAAAATCTGTATATCCTTCTTACCGGAACAAACGGTAGGGAACAGCATCTGGAAACGCATCTATCTGTTGACAGGGAAAAAGATCACACGTATAAAATAAGCTCTTCCATACAGGGCAAAAATCTTTCCACCATGCCGCTTTTTTCCTTTCTTCAAATGAAAAAATATGAAGGAACCGTATTCAATCTGAATTCAATTGATGCAAAATTTGGTTCACTGTATAAAAAAAGGGAAAAAGTCTTCCTTAAAAATCTTTCCGGTACAGGAATGATCCTGTTAGGGGAATGTAATATTTCTCCGGATGCTTTTGTTTCCGGCAAACTCTTCCGGATCATGGATAAAACTTTTCCGGTTGCAGAACAATTCCTGAACAACTATATCACAATGGAAAGACAATACCTGAAAAGGATAAAAGCAGTAAACAGACAACAGGCGGAAGAGCTGGAAAAATCAAAGAAAAAACTGGAGGATTACAGAAATAAAACCCTTCTTCTGGGAAAAATCCTTGACGGCGACACTCCTTTTGTCATAAAATCCGGCAAAGTTGTCCTTAAAATGACAAAAGGACTTTCCGTCGTGGAAAACTGCACCCTTTATGGAAACATACCGGATGAATTTATTATGAACGGGGTACTGGATACAGTCAATGAAAAAATCATATTCCTGAATACGTCCGGCAGATTGCTTGATCTTCAGATCCCGGTATATTTCAAAACATCTTCCTGGAACAAACCTGCCGTCGATAAAGACCGTTCTCTGAAAGACAGCTGGCAGAAAAATCAGTTATTAAGAAAAAATCTCTTTGAAAGATTGAAAGTTTTGCAGCAGACATTCGGCAGCAATATTACTCTCGACGGGAAAAAACTTTCTGAGATCACAGAAAAAGAAGCGGCGGAAAAAGCGGAAGAAGCCCTGAAAAAGAAAGTAAAATCTTTACTGAAACGCATGAAAAAAGAGAAGCGGAAAAAGAAATAAATTCTCTTCTTCCGCCCGTCTGTTTTTCTGTTGAAAAATTTTATTTCCACCTGTCAGTTGTCATATTCAATGAGAAGCATGGCAAAATGTTCCAATGCGGGAAGTGTAAAAGCTATGGTATTTTCTTTCCTCCTGTAAGAGATCTCTTTTTCCTGCGGGGCAAGCAGAACTCTTTTTACTTTATATTCCTCCGGAAGATTCAGGTCGATAACAATACCATCCCGTAAAGGAACTGCGGGAAGAGAGATCTGATTAAGAAGGGAGAGCAGAAGACGCTTTTCCTCTTTCACATCAAAAAGAGTAAATTCCACCTTGGGATGAACACATGTTCCGATAAGAGGTTTGTGCAGCAGCTCCCCGAGAATACGGCAGAAGATCTTTCTCTGGAAATCATAGGGAACCTCCTCAAATCGCCCTGCACAGTAAATAACTTCCCCTTTTCCATATTTATGACGGGTGAGAGATGGCATCCCCGTATGATTCATGGGGGGATTACTGATGGCAGAACCGAAAAACTCCTGTTCTGCTGGATCGGAAACAGGCAGAACCAGCGTTCCCAGGATTTCCGTATCTTCATCAGCTTCAATGATACATTGGGGGCCATCCAGCATAACAGGATATTTTTCTGTGGCATATTCATTGAGAAAAGATCCAGGTACCGGTGCGATGTAGGTACAGCGGGGCGTTTTCCCTTTGTAATGCACACCGAATACATCCGCAAGAGCAAAATCCTCTCTTTTACCGGATCTTCTGTCAAAAAGGGAGGAACAGCCGGAAGCATACAATTTTCCGCCTTCTGCCACATATTTGCGGATCTTTTCACACTCTTTATTACTTAATCTTGCCGCATCGGAAAGAATAAGGGAAGGATACCGCTCCACAGAAATATTTTCTTCAAACTGCCCGGTAAAAGTAAAAAGCAGATGCCCTTCCCCGAAACAGCTTGCCAGATTGCGGCGGATGAGATTGTGTTTTGAAGCCGGTGTCCTTGTATCATCACAGGAAACAGCTTCTTCCACATCCGTATTGATGGAATCAAATTCATAGTAAATGGCAGAATCAACAAGCGGTACACTTTTTCCGGAAATATATTTTTCGTATTCCATATAGGCATGATTGATCTTTCCCGCCATTTCATAAAACCGTTCATCCAGAGATCCGTCCGGGTCGATGGCATCAATCAGGGTGAACGCCGCCTGATTGGCGATTGCAGCATATGCCCGCATAAGTATATTTTCAAAAGAACGGGTGGTGGTATGATGGGAAAGTGTTTCACAGCGGGGAGTCATAAACTCCATGGGGCGATTCCCGGAGAGTGCGGAAAAAAGTTTGCAGATCACCGATTGCTCAATATGATCTCCGGTAAAGTCCCCGGCAAGATATTCACTTGCCTGCATGAAGGCATCGGACATCCCTCCGCCCCAGCCGCCGATGGCACTGGCAGACTGAATATTGACAGTCCTTTCCGGATGTTGCTTTTTCACAGTATCAGTGATCTTCTGCGCAAATTCGGCAAGAACAGAAGAACGCCATTGGATGTATGTATTGAATACAGGATCGTTCCAGTCGATTTTTTCCGGGATATCATATCCGGTATCTTTTCTGAACCTTTCTTTACAGGATCCGCACCGGCAGATCACCGACCACCATCCCAGCATATCTATCCAGAATCCCACACCTTCATATTTTGCATCCAGTTCGGAAATGATCTTCAGGAAAAATTCGCCGAAAGGGGAATTGATACAGCAAAGTCCGAATCTGCCGTGCCCGAACCCCAGTTCCCGGGTATTTTTTCCGCCGGGTCCGATCATACGCCAGGAGGGGTGGGCTTCAAAAGCACTGCGGTGATAGATATTGAAATAGATCTGGACATCAAGTCCCTGTTTTTTACATGCGTCGAGAGTCTCTCCGAAAATATCCCTGCCGTTAAGCTGTTTATGTACGAATCCATTTTCCGAAGGCCATAAACAGAGTCCCAGACAGTTTCCGGCATAGATCTCCGCACAGGAAATATTTGCCTTCACCATATTTTCTGCATACTTTCCGGCGGAAAAATTCTTGAAGAACCGTTCATCCCAATCGGGAATATGCATATCCACAAGAAGTCTGCGCAAATCTTTTTCGTACCACTTTTTTTTCATATTCATCCGAAAACTCCTGTTGTAAAAATCTGTACAATAATAAGCAATACAGACTATACACGGGAAAAAGGATTATTGCAAGAGGAGATCCTTGCATTTTCCGGAAAAAAAACGGAACGGATCATTCTGCGAACAGGAAACAACTGAAAAATTTTTTCTTTTACAACCGGCGGGGAAAGTAAAAAAACAGAGAAAATCCGTCTTTTTATGGAAGTAGGTTTGATATTTTTTCTTTTTGATGTATATTTAGAGAAAAATTTTTGTAAATAACAAGCAGACCATATAAATTTCTGCGTAAAAAAAAGGATAAAAGAAATGGCTTTTTCACTGGAAATGATACGGCACAGTGCCGCCCATTTGCTGGCTTCCGCCGTTCAGGAACTGTATCCGGATGTAAAATTCGATATCGGCCCTGCCACGGAAGATGGATTCTATTACGATTTTGACTTCGGAGAAAGCCGCCCCACTACGGAAGATCTGGAAAAAATTGAGAAGAAGATGGAAGAACTTGCGGCAAAGAAAACTCCTTTTGAAAGAGTGGAACTCACAAGAGAGGAAGCCGAAAAGATCCTCACTGAAAGAAAACAGAATTACAAGCTGGAACGTCTTGCAGACATTCCGGAAGGGGAAATCATCTCCTTCTACAAGAACGGCGATTTCATGGATCTCTGCCGCGGCCCCCATGTGGAAAAAACTTCCGACATCGGCGCATTCAAACTTCTTTCTCTTGCAGGTTCCTACTACAGAGGTAAAGAAAGCAATCCCATGCTCACCCGTATCTACGGTACAGCTTTTGCGGACAAAAAGGCTCTGCGTGAATATATCACAAAAATGGAAGAAGCCAAAAAACGCGACCACCGCAAACTGGGTAAGGAACTGGAGCTTTTCAGTATTTCCGAAACAGTCGGCCCCGGTCTTGTCCTGTGGCATCCCAGAGGAGCTTTGATCCGTAACATTATGGAAACTTTCTGGAGAGCAGAACACATCAAAAACGGTTATGATCTCCTCTATACTCCCCATATCGGACGTGCAAATCTGTGGGAAACTTCCGGTCACCTGGGCTTCTACAAGGAAAGTATGTACTCCCCCATGGAGATCGACGAGATCGATTACTATGCAAAACCCATGAACTGCCCCTTCCATATCGAGGTGTATAAATCCCGCATCCGTTCCTACAGGGAACTGCCCTGCCGCTGGGCGGAACTGGGAACTGTGTACCGCTATGAAAAGAGTGGAGTACTGCATGGACTTATGCGTGTAAGAGGATTTACGCAGGATGATGCCCATATCATCTGTACTCCCGAACAGATCGAATCTGAAATCGAAGAAGTATTGCAGTTCTGTCTGTACATCTGGAAGACCTTCGGCTTCAAAGAGATCAAAGCATATCTCTCCACCCGTCCGGAAAAATCTGTGGGAGAACAGTCCCGCTGGGATCAGGCACAGAAATCTCTTATCAATGCTATAAATAAGAGCGGACTTGAATATGAAGTGGACGAAGGAGGCGGAGCCTTCTACGGCCCTAAGATCGACCTGAAGATCAAAGATGCCATCGGACGTGAATGGCAGACCTCCACCATCCAGTTCGACTTCAATCTGCCGGAAAGATTCGGCATCTACTATATCGGGGAAGATGGTCAGCACCACCAGCCCTATATGGTACACCGCGCCCTTTTCGGATCTCTGGAACGCTTCTTCGGTATCCTTATCGAACACTATGCAGGAGCTTTCCCTCTGTGGCTTGCCCCCGAACAGGTGCGTCTTATTCCCATTACCGAACGTCAGGAAGAATACTGCAAAAATGCGGCTGCCGAACTCAAAAAAGCCGGTTTCCGCGTAACATGCGATCTGAAGAGCGGCAGTCTGGGTGCCAAGATCAAAGAAGCCAGAAATATGCGCGTTCCCTTTATGGCGATCGTCGGGGATAAAGAGATGGAAGAAAATGTTTTCTCCGTCCGTTCCCGCAGAGAAGACCAGCTGGGAAGCATGGATTTGGAAAGTTTTGTAAAAAAATTGCAAAACGAACTTGACAACAAGCTGTAAGCGTGCTATCTTATATGCCTGTTCCGGTAAAAGTGCCGGGACAGGTGAATATCAATAACCGGAGGAACTTACCATTAGTACTGCCATTGCAAACAAACTGCTGAAGCCCGATAATCGCCAGTTCAGCGATAAAGAACTTCGGGTAATCGGTCCCAACGGGGAACAACTGGGCCTTATGAAACTGCTTCCTGCCTGTCAGGCAGCAAAAAATGCCGGTCTTGACCTTGTTGTTGTTTCAGAAACAAGTGTGCCGCCTGTATGCAAGATCATGGATTTCGGCAAACTGTGTTACGAACAGAAGAAGAAACTCAAGGACCAGAAGAAAAATCAGCAGGCACAGAAGGTGAAGGAAATCAAGTTCCGTCTGCACATTGATACTCATGACTATGAGGTCAAAGTTGCTCATGCCATTGAGTTCCTTCAGGAAGGGTGCAAACTGAAAGTCACCATTACTTTCAAAGGTCGTGAAATGGCACATCCGGAGATGGGCTTTGAGCTTGTACAGAAAATTACCGAAAGCCTGGAAGGGTATGGAACTGTTGATGCTCCTGCCAAACTTCTGGGAAAAAATATTTGCATGTCCTTCAATCCGAAGGCTGCCCGCTGAGTAATGGCTGATTGGCATCTGCCGCCCCAGTGGAAATAACTCTTTAACGTAAGAAACAAGGAGAAAAACGATGCCTAAACTGAAAACAAGAAAGTGCATTTCAAAAAGATTGAAACGCACCGGAACTGGTAAATTCCAGTTCGCCAAG
Source organism: Victivallales bacterium (assembly GCA_045612485.1). Classification (GTDB taxonomy): domain Bacteria; phylum Verrucomicrobiota; class Lentisphaeria; order Victivallales; family UBA1829; genus RGIG5327. The sequence continues at coordinate 22,047 of JAZKZE010000028.1, forward strand.
CCCGGCCGCCGTCACCTGATGACAGGCAAAAGCGGCAAGAGAAAACGTCACATGAGAAGAGATGCTGTTATGCCGGCAGCTCAGCTTAAACGTATTGCGAAGGCTCTGCCCTACGGCTGATCCTGAATTAACCACATTGGAGAATTGAAATGAGAGTTACATGTGCAGTTCCTTCGAGAAAACGCCGTCGCCGCGCTTTGGAGCGTGCTAAAGGTTTTTACGGTGCAAGGTCCAAACGGATCCGTACAGTCTATGATGCCATTGACAAAGCGGATTCCTATGCTTATATCGGCCGCAAGCAGAAAAAACGTCAGTACAGAAGACTCTGGACTGTCCGTATCAATGCTGCCTGCCGTATGCTGGATTTCACTTACAGCAAGCTGATGAACGGTCTCAAAAAGGCCAATATCGATATCAACCGGAAAGTCATTGCTGACCTCGCTGTCAACGATGAAGCAGCATTTAAAGCCCTGGTGGAAAAAGCCAAGGCTGCCTGCTGAATTTTCCATTGATCTCTGATCTATTTGCGGGACGCCGTATTTTACCGGCAGTCCCGCTTTTTCTTTTTCTGCACGATGCAGAAGAAATTTACAGGTAAAAATCCTGTTTATGAAAAAGGACAGATCTATGCTTAATGAATTGCTTGAAAAATTAAATGAGATCTCACAGATGGTGGAAAAGGATTTTGCTGAAGCAAAAAATCCTGCCGATATTGAGGCCGCCAAAGTGAAGTTCACCGGGAGGAATGGTTCCATTACCGCCCTCGCCCCCATGATGGGTAAAATTGCAAAAGAGGATAAACCTGCTGCGGGTAAAGCCTTCAATGAGGTGAAAGCTCTTGTTGCAAAATGTATGGAAGAAGCCAAAGACCGTCTGGGCGAAGGTGCTGCCGGTGCGGAAAGCATCGACGTGACACTTCCCGGAAGAAAATGGACAATGGGAACACAGCATCCTGTTTCCCGTACGATTGATGAGTGCTGTGCTATTTTCCGCAGAATGGGTTTTACAGTTGCGGCAGGTCCCGAAATCGACACAGTTGCCAACTGCTTTGACAAACTCAATGCTCCTCTGGATCACCCCTCCAGAGACCCGAAAGATACCTTCTATTTCGATGACGGCCGCCTTATGCGTACCCAGACAAGTACGGTACAGATCCGTACCATGCTGGATCAGAAGCCGCCCATCCGTATTGTTTCTCCGGGCAGATGTTTCAGAAGAGATACTCCCGATGCGACCCACGGAGTGCATTTCCATCAGATCGAGGGCTTGTATGTAGATAAAAATGTCTCCCTTGCCGACCTCAAAAGCACATTGAAAGCCTTTGCCAATGAGTTTTTCGGTGAAGGAGTTTCCATCCGTATGCGTCCCCACTTCTTCCCCTTTACGGAGCCTTCCGCAGAATGTGACTTTTCCTGCGTGATGTGCGGCGGAAAAGGCTGCCGGGTATGCAAAAATTCCGGCTGGCTGGAAATTCTGGGCTGCGGTATGGTAAATCCCAATGTTTTGCGTAATGTGGGGATCAACCCGGATGAATGGCAGGGGTTTGCCTTCGGTATGGGTATTGAACGGCTTGCCATGCTCAAATACCGTATCGGCGACCTGCGTCTTTTCTCCGAAAATGACTTGCGTTTCCTGAAACAGTTTTAATGCGGAGGAGATGAAAAAATGAAAATATCTTTGAACTGGCTTAAAGAATACATCTCCTTTGAAGGAGATCCCAGAGCACTTGCCGATTCCCTTACCATGGCAGGTCTGGAAGTGGAGGAGATCATGGAACGGGGCAAGATCCCTGCCGGGATCGTTGTGGGAAAGATTCTGGAACGCAATCCCCATCCCAATTCCGACCACCTTTCCATCTGTAAAGTGGATTCCGGCAAAGGCATCCTCCAGATCGTCTGCGGAGCCCCCAACTGCGATGCTGGCAAAACTGTTCCTCTTGCTCTGGAAGGAACCTCCTTCCCCGATCCGGAAGGCGGCAAACCCTTTGTCATCAAACCCTGCAAACTGCGCGGTGTGGAATCTTTCGGTATGATGTGCAGTGAAAGAGAACTTGGCTTGAGCGAAGAACACGGCGGGCTTATGATCCTTCCGGACGAACTTCCCGCCGGGATGGATTTCACAGAATATGTAACCCGGGATACAGTCTATACTGTAGAGATCACCCCCAACCGTCCCGACTGGCTCTCCCACTGGGGGGTTGCCCGTGATGTGGGTGCGCTTATGGGTGGCAAACGCCGTTTCCCCGATACAAGTGTTCCTGCCGTGGAAGGCTGGGAATCCTGGAATGATCTGGTGGAAGTAAAAGAACGGGAACTCTGCCCCCATTACACAGCCCGTGTGATCCGGGGAGTGAAAGTCGGAGAAAGTCCAGCCTGGCTGAAAGAAAGACTCAACGCAGTGGGCATCCGCCCCATCAACAACATCGTGGACGTGACCAACTTTGTGATGATGGAACTTGGCGAACCCATGCATGCATTTGACAGCAGACTTCTGGAAGGTAAAAAGATCGTTGTGCGTAAAGCCTCTGAAGGCGAAAAGATCGTTGCCCTTGACGGCAAGGAATATACCCTTGATGACTCCATGCTGGTCATTGCCGACAAGGTGAAACCTGTTGCCATTGCAGGGGTCATGGGCGGAGAATATTCCGGAGTTATGCCCGATACAACAGAGATCATTCTGGAAAGTGCCTATTTCCAGCCCTCCAGCATCAGAGCAACCTCCCGGAAACTGGGACTTTCCAGTGATTCCTCCTACCGTTTTGAACGCGGTGTGGATCCGGAAATGATCGAAAATGCCAGTAACCGTGCTGCTGGTCTTATTATCAAACTTGCAGGCGGTCAACTGGTAAGTGAACTTATCTCTGTAAAATCCCGTCCTGCGGAAAGATTGCGTATCATCTGCAGCTTTGAAAAGATCCGGAAACTTCTGGGTATGGATCCCACCAATGAGGAAATGATCGACATTTTCCGCAAACTGGGACTTCTTGTTTCTGATGTACAGGAAAGTTCCTGCCTTGTGACTGTCCCCGGATTCCGTGCAGATATCAAAGAGACAGCCGACCTTGCGGAAGAGATCGCCCGTATTTACGGACTGGACAAACTGCCCGACATTCCTGTTCAGGCAGCAAAAGTGCTTCCCTATTCCGCAGACTCTTATGCAAAAATGGAAGCATTGCGGAAAGACTTTATTGCAGCAGGTCTCAATGAGTGTGTCAACGGCAGTTTCATTGATGAAAAGTCTGCCCTGAGCGATCCTTCTGTAGCACCGGAAGATCTGCTGAAGGTCAATAATCCCATCAGTCCGGATTATGCGGTACTGCGGGCTTCCCTGCTGCCCGGTATGATGGCGACCATCAAACGGAATATCTTCCAGAAAAACACAGATCTTGCCATGTTTGAGATCGGTCATGTTTTCTGTGCAAACAAGGAAAAATTTGCTGAAGAACGGGATGAACTTGTCGTTCTTATGACCGGAAACAGACACCCGGAACGTTACTGTGCTGAAGCAAGTGAAAAGTATGATTTCTATGATCTCAAAGGTCTTGTGGAAAGCGTACTGGAAGCAAGAAAAGTCAGAAAAGTGCGTTTTGAAGCCTGTACCGATGCAAGATTTGCCAAAGGATGTGCTGCAAAACTTACCATCGGCGGGAAAGAAGCCGGATTCCTGGGTAAAGTAAATGATAAACTTACCAAAGGAATGCGTCTTTCCGCTCCGCTTTTTGCGGCGGTATTCCAGGCGGATATCCTTCTGGAAGCGGAAACCGAGAAGATCCTTTATAAAGATCTTCCCACCTTCCCCTCCACCTCCCGTGACGTGGCGTTCCTTGCTCCCCTGACTCTGGAAAATTCCACCGTCATCGACTTTATCCGTAAAGCAAATGTAAAATTCCTTACGGATGTAAAGATCTTTGACATCTTCCAGGGCGAACAGCTTGGCGAAGGCAAAAAGAGTATGGCTTACTCCCTCACCTTCCGCTGTGACGACCGTACCCTCACAGATGATGAGGTCAATAAGGAACATGAAAAACTGCGTGAAAAACTTGCTTCCACTCTCGGTGTGGAACTGAGATAATTCAGCAGCAAGCGTATATCATAACAAAAAGGAGCTGTTGTCGGCAAATGACAGCAGCTCCTTTTTTTCTTCTGAAACCTTACAGAAAAAATCAAACCTTCAGGATAAGGTTTTTCAATTCAAATGCCTTGAAACGGATCTCCCCGGAATACCTGTTCTCATCCGTACAGTTTTCCAGAGCATCAGCAATAAAATAATTTCCGGGAAGGGTGATGGAAGTATTTTCTTCTCCCCAGACTTCGCAAAGACGCAGAAAAAGTCCCTGTGAGTGTTTCCTCATGGAAAGAAGCCGCACATTGCCGGGAAGAGAGTGCCAGAAGTTTTCCTTATACTCCTTTTCCGCAAAAGCAACAGGCCGTAAATAATTTTCAATACAGGAAGCATTTTCCTCACAATAGATATTTCCGTCATGGGGAAGTACAGCATACTCAAATGTATGGGAAACTCCTTCATTGAAAGATCCAGCACTCTCACATTTGTATTCCATGGCAACAGAACGGAAAAGAGAAAGAAGCATTACACCATTTTCATCCACATTGTTTCCGGGAAGCCCCCTGTTCAAAAGGAAAAGTCCCCCTTTTTCATCCCCGTAATGAATGAAGCCTTCAGCGGGATACTCTCCACAGGGACGCTCCTGCAATCCTCCGGGAATACCATGAATGATCTGCGTTTCCCCTGTAAAGGCTGTGGGGAATGCCGCCCGCAAACGGAAATGTTTTCCGGAAGGCAGGATATCCAGTTTGTAACGGATCAGAGGGGAAAACGCATCCATGGAGATCTGTATGGAAAATTCTGTCTGCAATCTCCAGAAACGCATAATGCCTTTCTGCAAGATCACACACTCTTTTGCAGAACGTTTGATACTGTATTCTTCCACAGTAGCAAAATAGGGCAGACGGTTGACCAATCCCTCCAGAGCTTTTTCCCGGTAAAGGGGATCCGGATGATTACAAGTAAGGGCAGCGGCATCACACCCTCCCCCCAGCGGGCCTTCATAATAGAGCCAGTTATCCCCGTTATCCATCTGCATTACCGGAAGCCCGAAGGAAGCATTACTTGTCTTATCCACCATCTCTTTTCCACCCGGAGTCAAAAGGGAAACGATCCTGCCTTTTTCATCATAAGAACATTTGAAGAAGGCATTTTCAAATACCCCTGCTGTATTTTCCTCTGTCAAAGGAACCATCACTTCAAATTTATCTGCGGAAGAACTTTCAAAGGGGGCAAGAGTTATATGCAGATGTTTTCCGTCTTGCGTTTCAAAAATTTCATTGCGTTCCCGTAAAAGAGGATTGAAAAGGATGTCACTATATACAGCAGAACGTTCTTTAAGAGAATACAATTCCTCCCGCACCTCTTTCAAACCGGCATCACAGATCGTCCCGCAGACCGTATCATGGAAGTAATGACGCAAAAGCTGTTTCCATGTCTGTTCCTCCACACCCGCACCGTTGGTCAAAGCGGCAAAGGTTTCTTTTGCAAGAAGCTGTTCCCGGATCTGATGAAGATGTTGTTTGATAAAGATATTTGTGGAATATGTCCCCTGGAAAGCAGCATTAAACTCTCCGGAAACAATAGAAAGATCCTTATGAGCAAGAAGTTCTTCTGTAAAATTTTCCGGTGTGGAAAAAAACGTTTGAGGAAAATCTTTTTTTGCGGCAAGTTGTCTTACGGTATTCGCCCCGGTCTCCTGGGGCATACGGAAATCCCCGCCGTTGCAGAGAAGCAAAGGACGCGCCTTCTTTCCCTCATCATACCTGCTTACAGTATCCATGAGAGTAAAAATACTTTCAGCCGTCCCTTCCGCAAACTTCAGTTCCTCTGCATGAAGAAGAACCTCTTTTGAAGGGAAATTGATACTGGCATATCCCTGGGAAAGCCAATGGGTAAAAATCTTTGTTCCATCCAGTCCCTGCCAGAAAAAGTCATTCTTTTTTACATCCCTTCTCATGCACCGCCAGAAAAAGTACCCTTCATACCCGCAACTCTTCAGGATCTGGGGCAGCTGGGCGTGATGTCCCCAGCAATCTGCGATCCAGCAGACAGGTGCATTTGCATTGAAAGTATCTTTCAGAAACTTTTTCCCGTATTTAGCCTGTAAACAGAGAGACTCCACATCGATCATGTTCATATCCGGCATCACATACATTCCCGGAGCAAAAGCAAGTCTGCCTTCCTGCACAAAATTCTGCATCAGCCCTTTCTTTTCCGGGAAACGGCGCAGATACTCTTCCACAAGAATGGTCTGCTCAATGGTGAAACACCAATCCTGTTCCTTTTCCAGAATATCCAGTGCCTTATCCAGAATACGGAAGGAAATTTCAAAGTAACTTTCCGAATCCTTGAGATAAATATAATCGTAATGGAAAGAACTTATAATATATAATTTCATGCAGCGTCCCCCCCTTGTTTCCTTTATGCCGGAAAAAATACTGCGGCCTTGCACTTTTCCGGAAAGACCGCAGTATATACTGTTTTTACAAAAAATTCTGTTTATATCAATAACGGTAGTTTTCCGCTTTGTAGGGACCTTCCACCTTTACTCCGATATAATCCGCCTGTTCCTGAGTAAGAGTGGTAAGGTGTGCGCTGAAGTGATCCAGATGCAGTCTTGCCACTTCCTCATCCAGTTCTTTGGGCAGAAGATAGACTTTGTTTTCCAGTTTTTCTTTTGCGATCTTGATCTGGGCAAGAGTCTGATTGGAGAATGAGCAGCTCATCACAAAGTTGGGATGTCCTGTGGCGCATCCAAGGTTCACAAGTCTGCCTTCCGCAAGAAGATAGATGCAGTGACCATCGGGGAAGGTAAATTTGTGTACGGGACACTCATTGCCTTTGATCTCAGTGATCTGGATACCGGCGATCGCTTTGAGTCTGGCTACTTCGATCTCATTGTCAAAGTGTCCGATATTACAGACGATAGCCTGATCTTTCATCTTCATCATGTGTTCCGCAGTAATGATATGACAGTTACCGGTGGTGGTCACATAAACATCCCCGTAAGGCAGCATATCTTCCACTGTGGCAACACGCAATCCTGCCATGCACGCCTGAAGAGCGCAGATGGGGTCGATTTCGGTTACAGTAACTCTGGCACGTTCATTGGCAAGAGCTTCCGCACAGCCTTTGCCCACATCGCCGTAACCGCATACCACAGCTTCTTTTCCGGCAAGAAGCACATCCAATGCCCGTTTGATCCCGTCGGTAAGGGAGTGACGGCAGCCGTAGATATTATCAAACTTGGATTTGGTCACAGAGTCATTCACATTGATGGCAGGGAAAAGCAGTTCCCCTTTTTCCGCCATCTGGATAAGACGATGGACACCGGTAGTGGTTTCTTCAGATACGCCGCGCACTTTTGCGGCAACTCTTCCCCAGTGACCGGGATCTTCTTTGGCAACTTTTTTGAGAAGAGCAAGGATGATGGCTTCTTCTTCACTTCCGGGAGTATGATCCAGGAAAGAGGGATCTTTTTCGCCCTTTACGCCCCAATGGATGAGAAGAGTGGCATCGCCGCCGTCGTCCACGATCTGATCGGGACCGGATCCGTCAGGGAATGTCAATGCACGGTAGGTGCAATCCCAATATTCTTCCAGAGTTTCCCCTTTCCAGGCGAAAACAGGAATACCTCTTGCTGCAATTGCGGCAGCGGCATGATCCTGTGTGGAGAAAATATTGCAGGATGCCCAGCGCACATCTGCACCCAGTTCCACCAGAGTTTCAATGAGACAGGCGGTCTGGATGGTCATATGGAGACTTCCCATGATCTTCAAACCCTTCAGAGGTTTTTCAGCAGCAAATTTTTTGCGTACAGCCATAAGGCCGGGCATTTCATGTGCGGCGATATCCAGTTCCTTACGGCCGAAATCCGCAAGAGTGATGTCTTTTACTTTGTAATCGTTCATTTTGTTTTTCCTTATTTTATTTTGGTGTTTGATTCTGTAATATTTTCAATCTGCAAGCAAAGTTCCGGCAATGGTAAAACCGATTTTTCTGCGGAAATCCTTTGCCCGGGCGTGATCCCCCATACGGTTGGTGAGAACTGCTATATAAATATCCTTTCCGGGATCCAGCCAGAAAGTCTGACCTGTCCAGCCGGAATGGAACACTCCCTGACGGGAAAATTCCACCGGCAGCATCTCTTCCCCCATATCCCAGCCCACGGCGTGTCTTCTTCCCACAGCAGGCTGGGAACCGGAAGTAAAAAGCAATTTTTCCGCAGTTCCCTTTTCCATGATCTTTTCCCCGTAATGCAGAAGACTGCGGGCAAATTTCCCCATGTCCTCCGCCGTTGAAAAGATCCCGGCATTACCGGTGGCAACAGGATACATATCCAATGCACCGAAATCCGAAATGACTCCCGGTGCAGCATTGACGGTACGGATGGTACGATCCACATCTTTTGAGTCACACCAGGAAGAGTCTTTCATGGCCAGTTTACTGAAAATGAGTTCATCAGCCACTTTCGCAAGATCTTTTCCATATACTTTTCTGAGAAGAAAACTCAAAAGCAGAAAGTTAAGACAGCTGTACTTGAAAAGCACACCTTTTTCCCGTTCTGCATCCAGTTTCAGTATTCCCTCCATCATCTCCATCTGTCTGTTGCGGAAATGGGGATACCATACCCCCATTCCCGCTGTGTGCATGGAAAAATCCCGGATAGAGGGATTCCCGCAGGTCTTTCCGGTAAATTCCGGAAGGTACTTTGTTATCGGCTCATCAATATCCAGGAGCTTTTTTTCATGGGCTATGGCGAGAAGAGTAGCCGTCCCAAGCACCTTTGTAACGCTGGCAATATCAAAGATGGTATCGTAAGTCATCTTTCTGCCGCTTGCAGGATCAGCGATCCCGCTTACATAACGGAAAAGTTCCTTTTCCCCGTTTCCGGCAACGATCACATTTCCAGCCCACAGGTTTTCAGCTTGCGCGTCTTTGCATAACAGTTCCACTTTCTGCAAAAGTTCTTCCCTGTGAAAAGCCACTGTCATTTCAGCACCCGAATTCGTTTTTCAGTCTTTCCCATGCTTCCTGCGGCAATTCTGCTCCCATGACCTGAACGACTTCCGCAGAAACGGCAGCTCCCAGGCATCCGGCAAATTCGATTCCCCTGCCGGTAAGATAACCATACAGGAATCCGGCCTGCCACAAGTCCCCTGCTCCGGTGGTATCAATAGCTTTCACCATACGGGCATCCACATGGATGACATCCTCATTTTCCTTGATCCAGGCACCTTTGGAACCGACTTTCACCACTGCCACAGGACAAATGGCAGACAATTTTTCCAAAGCGGTCTGAGGATCAAACTCCTCTTCAGCAAAAAATTCCCTTGCTTCATCTTCATTGGCAAAAATGATGTCGATAAGAGGCAGAAGTTCAGCAAGTTCCTTACGGAAAAGCCGTACCACCTCGAAGGATGCCATATCAAAACTTACGGTACAATTCTTCTCTTTTGCCAGTGTAATGACCTTTTTCACCACATCGGCAAAAAAGAGCTGATACCCTTCAATATGCACATGGGTGATATTTTCAAAATCACCGGAAGAAATATCCTCCGCTTTGATCAGTGTGGATGCTCCCAGATTGGAACGCATCGTCCGCTGGGAATCGGGGGTCACAAGACAGATACAGTTGGCTGTAGCGGCTTCAGAAGTCTCCTTCAATGCGGAAGGATCCCCGCCGATCTCTTTATAAGCCTTCCGGAAAAATTCCCCGTCAGCATCTTTTCCGGTCTTGCCGATGAATGATGTGGCAAGCCCCAGATATGTAAGGGCGGAAATCGTATTGAAAGCAGATCCGCCGATAGCATATTTTGCATGGATCCCCGCTTCCTTTGCTTTATTGAGAATTCTTTCCTGTTCGGCAGAATCGATCATATTCATCCCGCCCTTTTCTCCGCTGACAAAGGAGGAAAGGAAGGAATCATCCACTTTCAGAAGCACATCAAGAATGGGACTGCCTGAGCCCAGCACTTTTATATTTTTCATCATTTCTCCGGCAATAGCTTTTTAGCTTTTTTACACAAAAAGCGGATCGGAAAGATCCGATCCGCTGTACACATTACGTCCTGCTTATTTCTTTTTTGCAGCACTTTTCTTTGCGGCAGTTTTCTTTGCCGATGCTTTTTTCTTTACGGAAGTCTTTTTCTCCTGACAATGTTCACATTCACATTCATCGTCGCAGAAAAGTTCTTCACAGGCAGCAAGGATATTTTCCACCTGATCCACCTTTTCCCAGGGGAAGCAGCTTCTTCCGAAGTGACCGTAAGCGGCAGCTTCACTGTAAGACCATCCCTTGGGGGCTTTGAGCTTGAGCTGCTTGATGATCCCGGCAGGAGTCATGTCAAAGACGTGACGCACCACCTGTTCCAGACAATCATCAGGCAGAATACCGGTACCGTAAGTATCCACATTGATGGAAAGGGGCTGAGCCACACCGATAGCATAGGCAAGCTGCACTTCACATTTTGCAGCAATACCGGATGCAACGATATTTTTGGCGATATATCTGCCCATATATGCTGCGGAACGGTCAACCTTGGAGGGGTCTTTTCCGGAGAATGCCCCGCCGCCGTGGGAACCGACGCCGCCGTAGGTATCCACAATGATCTTTCTTCCGGTAAGTCCGGTATCGCCATTGGGACCGCCGACAACAAAGTTACCGGTAGGATTGATGAAATATTTGATGTTCCCTTTCAGAAGTTTGGCAGGGATCACTTTTTTCACAACGTCCTTCACAACCTTTTCCAGATCAGCTTTTTTCATATCTTCCGTATGCTGATGGGATACAACGATGGTTTCCACTTTCTGGGGAACGCCGTCTTTGTAGGAAATGGAGACCTGGCTCTTGGAGTCGGGACGCAGGAAAGCATACTTTGCAGGCTGGGTCTTGCGCAGACGGGCAAGTTCCGCAACGATCTTGTGAGCATACAAAATGGTGGCGGGCATCAATTCTTCGGTTTCATTGGAAGCATACCCGAACATCATTCCCTGGTCACCGGCACCCTGTTCCTTGAAAAGACCTTCCCCCTCAGTAACACCCTGGGAAATATCAGGGGACTGGGAGTGGATGCAGACCATCACCTTTGCATCGTCGGCAGAAAAACCGATCCCCTTCTGGGTATAACCGATCTCTCTGACTTTATTACGGGCGATCTCTTCCCAGTTGACTCTGGCTTTGGTGGTGATCTCGCCGGAGATCACGATAAGGTCGGTGGTACAGAGAGTTTCACAGGCTACACGGCTTTCAGGATCCTGTTTGAGGCAGGCATCCAGAATGGCATC
>JAZKZE010000029.1:0-16472 GCA_045612485.1 Victivallales bacterium
TAGCCCCGTCACCCACACCAAGATAGCCGCTTTGTTTGTCAGTAGTATTGGAAGCTGTCGCACCACTGTAAACATGCAACCCGCCGGAAGAATTGATGGTCGTAACATTTGCCGCCCCGCCGGAAGAAAGGATCACATTGCCGCCCTTGTTGATAGTTGCGGAAGTAATAACTTCCCCATTGCAAACATATACATTCTTTCCGGAATTGACCACGATCCCGCCGGAGGACGTTCCACCACTGGAAACGATTCCGCCGGAAGAAGTCCCGCCACTGGATACAATCCCGCCACTTGAGGTTGTTCCGCCGGAGCTGACAATACCACCGGAGGAAGTCCCACCACTGGAAACAGTTGGATTGATATAGAAATGTAATGCTCCATTTTCCTTACTTAAAGCATAAGTATCCCCATTGACTGTCAATTTCTCACCAACAGACAATGTACCAAGATCGGTTCCTGTATCTGTTGTTACAGTAATACTTCCCGTAAAGGAGCCTGCCCCCTGTGCCAGTTTAAACATTCCATCTTCCTGATTTGCGGAAACGGTAACGGTATAAGTTGGGGTTCCGGAAATCAAAGAAAGATCATTGATGAGATAATCATCTTTTACAGTTCTATCAGAAAGGGTAAAGTCAATGATACTTCCGGTATATGCTGAAACATAAGCTCCCGATTCGATTTGCAAAGAACCGCGGTGCACCCCGCCGGATATTCTTAATATACCTTCAAAATTTACCGTTGTATCACTTGCGAATCCTCCCAAGGAAACGTACATCCACCCCCGGGAATTCACGGTCGTACCGTTTGCGGTTCCGCCGGCCCGTATCCCCAGATACCCGCTTGAATTCACAATGGTGGTATTTGCTGTCCCCCCGGAGAAAACGTGTACGCTACCGCTGGAGTTTAATGACGTATTGTTCATTACAGCTCCAGACTCAACAACCGCGTATCCGGCAGAATTTACCACTGTACCGTTAGCAGTTCCGCCGGAAGTGATGAACAGACGTCCCATGCAATTTACTAAAGCCCCTTCTGCTGTGCCCCCTGAAACATACAGAGTTCCGGCAGAATTTATTACAGTATCGACTGCTGTTGTTCCGGAATGTACAGTAGCTCTTTCATAATAATTCAATGTTACATCGCTGAAGGTATTGGTAATGAATGAAACACTTTTTTCTGCCGTTTCATCAAGATATACATATCCGCCATTTTCTTGAATTGCGATAGTTGCACCAGAACAGATACTTATCTCACCGCCGGGATTTACTTTTGTATTACTTCCCGCAACAACACCTTGAATATGCAACCATCCTCCGGAATTTATCGTGGTATTGTCTGCTGTTCCACTATAAAAATAAGCAGAGGCCCCGGCGTTCAGGACAGTATTGCTGGCGGTTCCGCCGGACAGATATACATACCCTCCGGAATCTACTGTTGTATTACTGGCGGTTCCGCCGGAAGAAACAGATATATTTCCTCCGGAATCTACTGTTGTATTACTGGCGGTTCCGCCGGAAGAGACAGATATATTTCCTCCGGAATCTACTTTATAATCTGTCAAAAGTGCGTTTTTTAACTCAAACGCAGAATCATTGGAGATACCATTTATATATGTATCCGGTGCTACAATAATTGATAATTTAGCACCTTTCATTGCCTTGAGACCAGTTGCAGACCCACCGGAGGAAACGACAATATGCCCTCCGGAATCTACTGTTGTATTACTGGCGATTCCACCGGAGGAGACAGATATATTTCCACCGGAATGTACGGTGATCGTATCTGCAATCCCACAGGAAGCAATATTCAAACTTCCTCCGGAATTTACTGTTGTACTGCTGGCAATCCCTCCCGCAAAAACAGTAGTATTGCCAGAAGTATTTATTGTTGTATTACTGGCAATACCATTAGAATATATTACCATCCAACTACGGGAGTTTATTATGGTTTTATCAGCAATTCCGTTTGAATGAATGAATATGGAACCACCGGAGAGAACTGTATTGATAGCTGTACCACCGGCGATAAGACTAAACCATCCCGCATAGTTTGCTACTGTATTACAGGCTGTCCCGCCGGAGGAGATCACCAGTTTCCCGCCGGAATTTATGATTGTGTTATCTAACATCATCGAGGTTGAAATATATAACTCTCCGCCGGAATTTATTGTGGTATTATCAGCCTTTCCCCCGGAGGCGATGTACAGACTTCCACAACGATTTATGGTTGTATTATTGGCGATACCGCCGGAGGAAATGTATATTTTTCCTTCTGAATTTACAGTAGCATTTTCTGCTTTTCCACCGGAAAAGATGCGCATAATGCCCTGGGAATTCACGGTTGTACTGACTGCAACCGTTCCTAAGTGAACTGTTGCTCTATCATTACTCAACACCAGTCCGCTTAATGTATTGGCAACAAAAGTGACATTTGCACCTTCTGCCACCACCACATATCCGCCGTTTTCTTTGATTGCGGTAGCGCCTCCTCCGGAATATATGCACATAGAACCGCCGGAATTTACCGTGGTACAGTTCGCATCTCCGCCGGAAGAGATGTACAGCTCGCCGCCGTCATTCACCGTGGTATTGTTCGCTGTTCCTCCACTGGAAACATACATGGAATCATTTTGAAGAATAATTCCGCTTGAAATTCCTCCCGAACTTATTCTGTACTCAGCCATTTTTTCTTTCCTTTCATTTTTATTATAATCAAATATTTCCGTAATTACTATATCACAAATTATTCTTCTTTACAATGAAAAATATATATTTATCTGAAAAATAAGGAATTCAGTATGAATATACGGCATTAACATTTTCCCTGCGGCACATTTCCGGCAAATCATTGCTTTTCTTTATTCTGTATTTCTGACAGAATAAATGCTACTCCCATAAAGAAAAAATCTTTCTTTTTCCATTCACAGGTTGAAAAAAATTTTTCCTGTATTACATTATCTGAATAATAATATCATTGTTTCTCACGGCAGGAAGAAAAGAAAGAAAAGCTATGGAAAAAACAGCAGTCAGTATCATCCTCCCCGTATATAATGTGGAAAAATATCTGAAAGACAGCCTGAATTCCATTTTCAGACAGACTTTCCGGAATTTTGAACTTATATGCGTGGATGACGGCTCCACAGATTCCTCCGGAAAGATCCTGGACGAACTTGCCGCAAACAATCCCGTTATGCAGGTATTCCATACAGAAAATCACGGTTTGAGCGCAGCAAGAAATTACGGAATGACCTTTGCAAAAGGAGAATATATCGTCTTTATCGACAGCGATGATTCCGTCACCCCCGATTATCTGGAAATATTCTATAATGAAATGAAGGAAAATCACTCCGATCTTGTCGCCTGCGGCAGAAAAATGGTTCCCGGTATCCGGGATTGGGAAAAGGCTTCCCCCGTTGCGATCCAACGTTTTGAAGGAGATATTTTCGGAAGATTCCTGCGAAAAGAGTTCCGGCTCGGCGTGGAGGCTTACGGCGCAATGTACCGCAGAAGTATTCTGCCCGATGCACCCTATTATCCCGGTCTCTTTTATGAGGATTACTGCTTTTTCTTCACAGAATATTTCAAAAATCTGAAAAAGATCTCCATTGTGGATGCGGATTGCTACATGATCACAAAAAGCGTGAATTCCATTATGAGAAGTTCCTATTCCGCTAAAAAAATGGACTCCTCTTTCACCATCCTCAGGGAAGTACAGAAACATATCGGAAACTTTGATCCGGCATACCATAAAAAGATCTTTTACCGCACACAGAACAATATCGTTCACAGAGTTCTGCGGGATCTTCTGGGAATGGCTGAAGGGGAAAATAAGGACGCTCTTTTTCTTCAATTCAAAGACTCTTTTCTGGATGCGCTGCAAAAGGGCAGTATAAAAATATCTTTCCTCAAATTCAAATATAAAATACTTGCTCTCGCCGTTCTTCATGTGAAAAACATGTCTTTATTCAAAAAGGCGGCAAAAATACTTTTCTGACCGGAAAAAAACAACTTTACATATCAAATGAAAGGAAACAAAATGGAACAGTACAAGAAAGAATTTATTGAATTCATGATCGATTGCCAGGTATTGAAATTCGGTGACTTTGTGACCAAAAGCGGCCGCAAAACGCCTTTTTTCGTCAATACAGGATTCTACCGCACAGGCTCCCAGCTGCGGAAACTGGGCGAATATTATGCACAGGCGATCCAGTCTGCATTCGGTCTGGATTTTGATGTACTTTTCGGCCCTGCCTACAAAGGGATCCCTCTTTCCGTAACAGCAAGTATCGCCCTTTCCGAAAAATACGGTGCCGACATCCGTTACTGCTCCAACAGAAAAGAAGTGAAAGATCACGGTGATAAAGGTATTCTCCTGGGTGGTCCTGTAGGTGACGGCGATAAAGTCGTCATTATTGAAGACGTGACGACCGCCGGTACTTCCATTGAAGAAACCCTCCCCATCCTCCGCGCCCAGGGCGATCTCAACATCCTGGGTCTTGTGGTAAGCGTTGACAGAATGGAACGCGGTCAGGGAGAAAAGAGTGCATTGAATGAGATCAGCGAAAAATACGGCCTTAAAACCTGTGCCATCGTCACCATGAAGGAGGTCATCGAACATCTTTACAACCGTCCCTATAAAGGCAAAGTCATCATCGACGATACTCTCATGGCGGCGATCAATGCCTACTATGAACAGTACGGTGCAAAATAAAAGTTCAAGAGCTTCTGTACTCCCGGCAGAATATTGCAGAAATATTGAACGGGAAACTCTGATAGAACTGTAAAAAATTTTTCAGGGAAAGAAAATAACAGCAGAAAGCGTGTTTTCTTTCCCTTTTTCCGCCTCATGTTGTCTTATACGATCCATACAGCAGTCACAACAGAGGAAAAGGAAAATCCATCACATAAAAATCATCAAAAAATTCATCTTATATACTTTTGTTTTATCATGTTATAAATATGCATTTTATAAGTATAAAATTATCAAAACAGCTGCACGGACATTAAAATAAACATTTTTTTTACAACAATCCGAAAAATCAAAAATTAATAAACAAAAAAGTAAATTTTCCACTTGAATTTTTCCTGTTCAAGTGTTACCGCAACTCTTAAAGGACTCCATGGTGGAGTTCTGTAAACATTTTTAACAGGGAGAAAACAAAATGAAAAAACTTCTTCTCGTTGCCGTTGCCGCCCTCGCAGTTTGCGCTCTCAGTGGATGCTGCTCTTCCCGTACCCCCACATCCGGTCCCCGCAGTAAAAACGTGTACTACAACACCTTCTTCGGTGTTTCCATCGAAAGTCTGGTTTGCGGCGATGGTCTCATTGTCGGTCAGAAATAATTTCTCCTGAAGTTATTTTTCAAAAGAGTCTTTCCTTCCGGAAGGACTCTTTTTTTGTACATTCATAAAATCTCTCATTCAAAAACAAGTCTGCCGAAATATTCGGGTGCATGGAATGTTTCCGTCTTTTTCCATGTGATGTAATGTACTTTACTGCTCCATTCGGCACATTTATAGAAATTGCAGCTCCACACATCCCCTTTGCGGGGCCGGGGGATCCCGGAATACTTTTCCAGAAGATCCCAGGGGATCTGAAGTGCCGCATACCAGAGAGTATCTTCTTCGATCTCGCCATCCACATTTTTCAATGTGGTATATCTTTTTATCCTTTTCAACTCATTTTCCGGGATCATATTGAATTTCTTTCTTCCGCCTTTTTCCGGGATCTGAACCTGTGCAAGAAGAAGAGATCCCACACAATTCATCTCAAAGTTGAAATAATATCTGCCTTTTGTTCCTCCGGGCCGCAGAAAGAGTTCCATACAGCTGTCCGCACACACATTCTGCTGATCTTTACGGAAGAATCCCCGTACATACTTATCTTTCACCTTATAGAACACATATAAAAAGGAATCATCATACTGCATTTTACTTCTGGCATCCGGAACAAAAGAAGAGGATTTCCCCAGAGTAAAAAGATTGTTGCCAAGACATAGTTCCTGAATATCTTTCCAGCAACCATTTTCCCATTCAGCAGGGGAGAATTTCACCTTTCCTTTTGCCCGTTTGATTTTATACTGCTCCAAACTTACCACTCCGGGAACAGGAACATTTACAGTATTATACCGGGGGATATAATCTCTTCCCTTGCTGTCCGTTTTCAGAAATTCCAGTCTGCAATATTTGTTCTCACCTCCGGCAAGGGACTGAACCACCTTTTTACCGGAAAGGAAAGAAATCCTCTCCATCCGCAGTTTCCAGGGGGCAGCCACCCCCTTTTCCGGAGAACGGCCTCTTCTTACCATAGTAATATCTGCTTCCCAGCAATCAGAGTATTTTCTCACAACTGCCCTGTTTCTGAAGTGATCCCAGAAAAGCCCGTCACCGACAGTACGCAAAATATCCGGATCCGAACTTTTGTCAAGGATCACGCCGGAACTGTTCACAAGCATGGTAAAAGAGCCGGTATGTTCCGTATAAAACTCAATAAGGATATGTTCATCCTGCTCGATTCGGCAACTGTCATATTCCCTGCCCTTTGTTTTTATTTTATCCATCTGATTTTCATAACAGAGGAAAGCAAACTGCAATTTATAACGGTTTTCCCTGACCGCAACTGCCACAAAAGTCTTTTTGTCATTGGCAACGGGAGATGAAAGAGGATACCATTTTTTAAATTTGGAAAGATCGCCGTTGCAGGGGGAGTCTTCCGGCAGGATCTCCCCGGTAATAAGTTTTTCTTTATTCTGATCGATCTTTTTCCATTGCTCAAAGTGATCTTTTTTCAGGAATCGGAAACTTTTTTCCAGTTCTGTCACTCTTTTACGGTAAATGCTTCCTGCCCGGGTTTTCTTTTCTGCTCCGGCAAGGATCTCAATGATTTTTGCAGCATTATTTCTGTTGAGAAGAGTATTTGCCGGGGAAAGATTCCTTGATCCGGATCCTGTATTATGTTTATCCATAAGAAGGAGAAATTCTTCCATATCTTTTGCGGCAGGACCGTAGAAATTCCTGCAATACTCTTTCTGTAAAGAAGCAAGATCCAGACCGGGCTCCCAGAGAAGGCGGCTATTCACATAAAGGGGATAGTGCATCTGTTCTTTATCTGCAAGAGCATTCTTTTCCCCGTCATAAGGCAGATCCATAAAGAAGCCTTTGACGCTTTTCTGTTGTTTTTTCCGTACCTCCTGAAGTGCCTGCATAAAATAAAAACCCTGTCTGGGAATACTTTTATCATTATACTCATTCCAGTATTCCCGCAACAAAATTTTCTGTCCTTTATTCTGCCTGTGATATTTTTCAATACCTGCAAGGAAACTATTACGGAAAGCAGGAAAAGCGTAAGAACCTGCCCCTGTTACATCCGGGATCATCAGCAGATTTCCGGGATACTTTTCCTGAAAACTTTTTGCCGGAAGAATATGTCCCTGTGACCGGAAAAGGATCTTTTTCCCGGGAAAGGAGCGGGCAATATTTTCCGCCAAATACATATAAAAGGCAGCAGGGATATCCTGTCTGTATGTTACGGGATAGGTTTTCTTAAGATACTTTATTTCATCCCTGTAATGCACATAATCATCACTGGCAACAGGCGGCAGGATCAATATTTCCTCCATGAATGGATTTGCTCTGAAGATCTTTTCCAGTTCCTCCAGACATTTTTTCCGGAAAGACGGATCTGAATAACGGGGGATCCCCCCGCCATCAGCGGCTTTATACCTTTTTCCCTCCCCGTCCAGAGCAAAAAAACTTTCCTGATTTTTTTCTCCCTGTTTCAGTACACGGGAAAGTGCCAGTACCCCCGTGACAGGAAGAGAAGAACCGCTTTTGAGGAAACGGAAATATTCCTCTGTTTCCGGATCTTTTTCCATTCCGGGAGGCAGCATATATTTTCTCACAGCAAATGCAGCCTGTCTGGAAATACGCATATTCTGAAGTATGATCGTCTTTTTTTCCGGCACAAAAATGCCCTGACACCCGGGGGCATAAAAACGGACGCCGAGGTACTCCAGAAAGGCACTGACAGCATGCATGGGACCGTAATCACTGTAAAAATCCGGATCGTTTTTTTCAGGCAGCGGGGCAACAAGCTGGAAAAGCTCTTTTTCAGATAAGGAAGCCATATCCTTCTGACTGTATTTACGGAAAAGAGGACCGTTAAGGATAAGAAGATCATCTTTCACATAAATATCGTAAGCGGAAGTGGTAAAAGCAGGAAGACGGTAAGGATGCTTTTTTGTAAATTTATTTTCTCCAATTGAAATCTTTCCCCTGCCGGCAGGAACATTGTTTTCGGTGACGATGGGCAGCAATACTCCGGACATCCGGAACAAAATCTTTTGCAGACTTTCCGCCGCCTTTTTCATCTGTACCGGCGGATTTTCCGCAGTAATGATCACACTTTCTGCTTTACCGTCCCGTACGATTTCCAGTGCAGACAGATCAGCAGAATACAGACACAACAACCCACAGGCCAGCAGATAACCGTATATTTTCCGGAATAAAGACAGAATCATTTTTCCTCCCAGTATTTTTTGTACTATATCAAACTTTCTTAATATACCATACAATTTTCATTTTTCCATTTTTTCCCGTCTGAAATCTCTCATATAAAGAATAAAATTTGAGATTTTACCATATTTTTCACAAAAAAATTACTTTACTGAGCTTTTTTTAATGAAATGTATGATATATCATGCAAGTTGATCTATTTTTTTACAGAATTCTTCTTGACATTTTTTCATTTCAGAGGTATATTTTTTCTTAACAGAAATTCTGTAAAAAAAGGATCAAAAAAAGGAAAAGAACATGAAAAAAAGTACAGCAGGAGCCCTGCTTATTTCCTGTACCTTTCTGGCACCTTTGTGCGAGGCAAGGGAATCCAACCTCATCAACAACAACTCTTTTTCCAGAGGCCTTTACCAGTGGTTCTTTGACGGAAAAACAAAGCCGGAAAAATTGAAAAGCGGCGTAAAATGTATTGACGGAACTTTGTCCCATTATCCCGATCTGGGAAATTTGGAACACGCAGACCCCCAATGCGGTATGCCTTCTTTTCGTCCCTTCCGTTTCCGGGTGAGTGCCAAAGGGGAAGGCTCCATCCGCCTTTCCGTAAGAGCAAGAAGGATGTATGCAGGCAATGCGCTGGAATTCGGCATATTGCAGAGTAAGGAAATGCCCCTTACCGGTAAAGTACAGAATTTTGACTTTGAAAGTACCGATATGTTTCCGGAAACTGTCTGCCATGATAAATTATCCATTGAGGTAAAAGGAAAAGCCATCATCAGCAATACCTGCTTTTTCTATCTTGACCGCAATGATCCTGTGATCCGTTTCCAGCCGGAGGCGGCAGTGGCACTTCAGGGAGATACGGTAAAGGTGAAGATCCTTACCAACAGAAAAAATCATAAATTCCGCCTTGATCTCTATTCCGGTCAGTTTGTGCTTGCCGGATACAATAATAAAGGGTACGGTCCCATGCTGCACGATACGATTAAAACCGATGCAAAGGGAGCTGCCGAATACTCTTTCAAAATAGCCCAGAGTGTTCAGGACGGGATGCGTCTTTGCGTATCGGATCCTGCCAGCGGAGCCAAACAGAGTTTCTTTGCCACCATCCTTCCGGAAAAACAGTTGGCAGAGATGAAAGAGATCGCCAAAAAGGTTACACCAAAAGGACATCTGCTTTTCCTTGGGGACAGTCTTACCGATTATGACCGGGGCCGCAATTATACCTCCATCGTTTCCACTCTTCTCGGAAATAAATGCACCATCCGCAATGCAGGAGTGGGCGGCGATACTCTTTCCATGATCAGGAAAAGACTCTGCGGGGAAAAAGCACACCGCAGTGAAATGTATAAAGATCTTTTCGACCCCATGCCGGATACCATCTTCCTTTTCTGCGGCGGAAATGATACAAAGACCCTTTATTCCACAGGCTATAAAACCCCCATTCTTGCACCGGAAAAACAGCAGGGAGTTCTGGAGGAAGTACTGGATATCCTTGCGAAAAAAGCTCCGGGAGCGAAGATCGTATTGACCAGTATTCCCGCCAGTTATCTTCCCTGGCAGAAATCTCTGACCGAACCGCAGAGGGATGCCAAAGTACAGCACTCTCTTTTCGGACTTCCGGAACATACGGAAAGTTATAATGATGTTTTGCGTTCAGTTGCCAAAAAGCGGAATATTCCTGTTATTGAGCTTGGACCTGCCATGGCGGCACACCCGGACAGGATGCCTTTATACGTCCCGGACGACGGGGTGCATCTTTCTCTGAAAGGACATCAGTTCTATGCAAAGATCCTTCTGGATTTTCTTGCAAAGATCTCTGTAAAAAAGTAAGATCCTGAGAGAATTATTCAAGGGGAAGAAGGGAAAAAAGCTCCTTCTTCCCTTTTTTTTTTTTACAAGCGGAGAAAAATTCTCTGTAAAGTGGGATAAAACTTACATTCAGACTTGAAATATATATTTCAGGTATTATACTATAAATGGAGAGTGGCTTCTTGCAGAACGCACCAGGAAATCTTTTGCAGGTAAATTATATATAACGATAAAAGGAGGAAGACAATGGCTATTCTGGATATTGTAAAACTTGATGTGCAGTCGGATGACTATATCGTTCAGAAATTTTATTCTGAAAAACAATGGGAACTGGCTCTGGGAAGCCGGCTCGTTGTCAATGAAGGTCAGGAAGCCCTTTTTGTCAAAGGCGGCAAAGCTCTGGATCTTTTTACCGCCGGAACCCATACCCTTGTTTCCGGAAATATCCCCATCCTCAGCAGTCTGGTCAATCTCCCCTTCGGCGGGACAACTCCCTTTACAACGGAAGTATGGTTTATCAATAAAACGGCAAAAAGGGATATGCGGTGGGGCACCCCCCAACGTATTCCGGTAATGGAAAAAACTCTGGGTTATCCGGTAAATGTGGGAGCCTGCGGACAATGGGGATTCAGAATAGCGGATTCCCGGCGTTTCATCACACAGCTTGTAGGGGCGCAGCTTGATGCGGACAGTCAGAAGATCCACCGTTATTTTATCGGGGAGATCAATGAAAAATTTGCACAGACACTCCATTCCATTCTGGGCAGCGGGACACCGTTTTTTGCTGTCAATTCCCGCCTTTCAGAAATTTCATCCCTTGTTAAAAAAGCGGTGGAAGAGGAATTTACCCGGTACGGTATGGAATTGCTCAATTTTACCATCAGCAGTATAAACATCCCGCCGGAAGAAATGGCAAAAATCCAGAACGTACTGGGCAAACGCTTGGAAATGAATGAGTTGAAAGATGTTCAAACCGGGCAGGGATACATTACGGCAAAAAGTTTTGAAGTCCTGCAGGAAGCTGCCGGAAATCACGGGGCGGCGGGAACAGTCATGGGAGCAGTCACCGCACTTGGCATGGGCATGGGGGCAATGGGCAATATGGCACAGAATGTAAACAACGCCTTCCGGCAGGAAAATGCTGCCAAAGCACCCACACTTGTGGAACGGCTGGAAGTGCTGAAAGAAATGTATGAAAAAGGCCTTGTAACGCAGCAGGAATATGATGAAAAGCGTAATAAGATCCTTAACGAACTTTGAGTTACAGTACGGAAAATAACGGAAAATAACGGAAAATCTGAAAATGAAAATAGAGTGTCCATACTGCTTCCAGCATTATGAAATAGATAAGGAATACACAAACACAAGTGTGAAATGTGTTTCCTGCGGTCAGATTTTTCCTGTGGCAATACAGGAAAAAACAATAAACAGACCTGTTGAGCAGGTTATTGCCGATGCAGTATCCTCCCGTATTATGACGCTGCCGCCGGCAGGGAACAGGGAGCCTCTGAAAGCACTGCAATGTAAAAACTGCGGTTCCGGGGAGCTGAACAAAGAAGGGGAACTCTTTATCTGTCAATTCTGCGGAACAAAATATACGGCAGAAGAAACACAGCTTCTGACGGTAAATATAAAAACAGACAGAGCTTCTGAAATCAAAAACGCTCTTGCCAACGGCAGAAGAGCATTGAAACAGAAAGACTGGACGGAAACAGAAAAATATTACAATATTGTTGAAAGATATGTTCCGGAAAATATGGAAGCAGTGTTTTTCAGTGCATACGCCCGTATAAGACAGGAACTTATCAATACGGATGAAAATACAAGGAAAGAAAAATTTGATGCATTCTGCAATATTTTTCCCATAATGGAAGAATATTGTGATGAGCAGAGTCCGGAAAGTATGAAAGAATTTCTTTTTCTTGTCAGCGGAAGTATTCTGGATATGCTGGATTCGGATTTTTTTCATTACGGTTTCGACTGTAATTTCTTCGGGTACTATACAAAAGGGTATCCGGATTATATCAGCTTTCCTGCCGGGATTCTCGAAACTGATGATGAAGTCTATACAGAAGCAATGTTTTTAATGTGTAAAATAGAGTTTGTCAAGTTTATTGAAAAACTGTTGGCAAAAAATGAACAGATTTACCTGTATGAAATTTTATTGCCCCATTATGAACGCTGTCTGACAGACAGTCTGCTGGACGAAAAAGTCAAAAAAACGATCCGGGAAAAATATAAAGACGCAACAAATCATCTGAAACAACTTGCTCCGGATGCCCATATTCCGGAAAAACCGGCACAGACAAAAACGGTAAAAAGTTTCAGTGCCATTGATTTGATGCTGTATCTTTCTATAGGTATCTTCCTTGTGATTGCTGCAGTTTTGATTTGGCATATTGTTGCTTCCGTTCTTGCAAAGTAAATCATCAGAACAGAACAGGGGAAAGAAAAACCTGTAGAAAGTTTTGTCTTTCCCCGGAAAAAAGATTTTCTTATTTATGGGATTCTGCGATCCAGTCCCCCAGGATGCCCAGATGGGGCATTGTCCAGGTGGCAATGTTATCCTGTACTTTTTCATGGGGAAGATCGGAAATGAGAACGCCGTAAACTTTTGAATTTACCGCAAGCTGTATATCGGTGTACATTCTGTCGCCGCACATGACGACTTCCTCATTTTTCAACCCGTGCTGATCCAGAATGAGTTCGATCATTTCTTTATTGGGTTTGCCTAATACGATGGCTTTCTTTTTGGAAACACATTCCAGACAGGCAGTGATGCTTCCGCAGTCCACAAGGGTAGTCTCCAGTTCCGTGGGACACTCCAGATCCGGGTGGGTTGCGATCCAAAGTTTATCATGTTTGATCCACCATGCTGCTTTACACAATCTTTCGTAGGCAAGAGCAGTATCAAAGGCCGTAACGACCGCCTCCGGTTCCTCTTCCATATTTACATCCGTAAATCCGTAAGAAACCATCTCTTCCCGGAAAGCGGGAGTCCCCAGCATAAAGAGCCGTTTCACATCCGGATGGAATTTCTGCAGGTACTGTACAGTATTCACCGTGGAAGTGTACATCTGTTCACCCTGAATATGGATACCGAACTCTTCCAGGTGATCCAGATAAACCTTTTTACTGCGGGAGGAGTTATTGGTAAGGAAAGTATAACCTATACCATATTTATCCAGCAGATCAAGGAAAGGTTTTGTTGTGGGGAAAAGCTGTTTTCCCCGGTAGATCGTTCCATCCATATCCATGACAACATGGCGGATCTTCCGTATTTTTGCAAGTGTTTCTTCTGTTACGTTATTCATACCGACCTCATTTTTCATACGCGATTTCCAATGCGATCCTTGCCGCATTCATTCCGGCAGAATCCTTACCGCAGGAAAGTGCTTTTTTCATGTCTTCCATATCCTGTTCCACCTGCTCTCTGCGGCTGCCTCCAGGCAGGATCTTTTCCGACGCTTCCGCCAATACTTCCGGCGTCACCTGGAACTGAAGGAACTCTTCAAAGACAACTTTATCCATAATGATATTGGGCATGGTGAAAGCATTGCGGAAAAGTTTGCGGATAACAATATGCCGTGCAAGGAAAAAGGTGACAGGATTCAATTTATAAGCCACAACAAGGGGCAATCCTGCCATGGCACACTCCACAGTGACCGTCCCGGATGCAGCAAGTCCGGCACAGCACTTCTGCATGTAATAAGCAGTTTTGCCGCACTCCACACTCAAAGGGAGAGAAAAGGAGGGATTCTCTGCCTTGTATTCCGCAAGATCTTTATTCACATCCATAAGGACTTTTTCTCTGGGGGTGGCAATGACAAACTTCATCTCCGGATGTTTTTTATACAGGAGTTGAGCCGCCTCCAGCATGGGATAAAGCAGACGTTTGGTTTCACTTCTGCGGCTTCCGGGAAGAAGCAGGAAGAGGTTTTTATCCCTTGCAATGGAGCCATCCCGCCTTTTTTCCACAACTTCCAGCAGGGGATGCCCCACAAATTCCACTTCCAGACCGGAATTTTTATAAACATCCACCTCAAAGGGGAAAATACAGATAAGTTTCCGGCAATATTCTGCCAGTTTGGGAATATTGGATTTCCGCCACACCCATACCTGGGGACTGATATACCACAATACTTTGATCCCGGCTTTTTTGAGTTTCTTTGCAAAACGGATATTGAATCCGGGGTAATCCACCAGCACCACCACATCCGGACGCTGTTTTATTGCCTCCGTCACCAGAAACTTCATAATCCGCAGAAACTGGAAGATCATTCCCATGACTTCCACAATACCGATCACTCCCAGTTCACTGGAATCCACCAGAATATCCACTCCGGCATCCCGCATCTTTACGCCCCCCATACCGGCAATTCTTGCATCAGGATCCATCTGCCGTACATTTCTTGCCAGTTGAGCCCCGTAAAGATCGCCGGAGGCTTCTCCGGCAATGATCCAGATGAGAGGGGATTTTTTTTCCGTCGTCATATTGTACTACTCAGCGTTTTTTGCGTTTTTTCTTGGGAGGAGTAAAATTACTACCTCTTGAGGGAGCCCGGAATCCGCCGAATCCACCTAATCCACCCATGGAAAGGGGAGCATTGCCGCTCATCATACTGCGCAGCAATCCGGTTTTTTTCATCATCTGTTTCATATTGAGGAACTGTTTGACAAGTTTATTCACCTCTTCCACCTTTGTTCCGGAGCCTTTGGCAATACGGTTTTTGCGGGAAGGTGTGATATTTTCGGGTTTTGCCCGTTCCTCTTTTGTCATGGAGCAGATAATGGCCTCCATTCCTTTAAGCTGTTTACCGTCCAGTTCAGGCATATTGGCAAGCTGATCGCCGCCGGGGAGGAATTTGAGGATACTTTCCAGACCGCCCAATTTTTTCATCTGCCGGAGCTGGGAAAGGAAATCTTCCAGATCGAACTCATTTTTCTTGAGTTTTTCCTGAAGTTTCTCCGCCTCTTCCTGATCCATTTCCACTGCGGCTTTTTCCACAAGGGAGAGAATATCCCCCATGCCCAGGATACGGGATGCCATACGGTCGGGATAGAAGATATCCAGTTCATTGATCCGTTCCCCCAGCCCGACGAATTTAATGGGACAATTTGTGACCTGTTTGATGGAGATCGCCGCCCCGCCTCTGGCATCACCATCCATTTTGGTAAGCACCACCCCTGTAATGGAAAGAGCTTCATGGAAGTGTTTTGCCACGGAAACCGCCTGCTGACCCAATGCGGCATCCGCTACCAGCAGGATCTCATCGGCATTGACTACGCTTTTGAGCCGGACAAGTTCCTGTACCATATCCGTATCGATCTGAAGGCGTCCGGCAGTATCTATGATAAGGTAATCAAAAGATTTATCCTGAGCTTCATTAAGTGCATCGGAGGCAATACGGCACACATCCATTTCCCCTCTGCGGGAGAATACGGGAATATCATTTTCTTTTCCCAGTATCTCCAACTGGTCGATCGCAGCGGGCCGGTAAACGTCGCAGGCACAGAGCATGGCGCGTTTGTTCTGCTTTTTCAGGAAAACAGACAATTTGGCACTTGTAGTGGTTTTACCGCTTCCGTGAAGCCCCACCATCATAACTACCGTGGGCTTTTTGCCGGAAACAAGGAGGGATTCGGCTTCCCCCAGGAATTCTGTAAGTTTGTCATAGACGATCTTGACAGCCTGCTGACCGGGAGTGACACTGCGCAAAACAGCTTCCCCCAGACACTCTTTGGCTACTTTATTTACAAAATCATCGGCTACTTCCCTGTTCACATCCGCTTCCAGCAATGCTTCACGGATATCTTTCATGGATTCGGCTATATTTGCTTCGGAGATGACTGCCTGCCCACGCAGTTTTTTCAGTGCATCCTGCAATTTGTTTGTAAGATTTTCAAACATATTTTCTCCTTGATGTTTTCTATACTATAATTATACAGGATAAATATAACTTCTTTTACCGCTAATTTCAAGTTCTTCCTGAATAAAGAGCGTTTTTTTATCACAGCTATCCCATAATTTTGTAAAAATGGCATATTTTTACAAAATTATGTGCGTAAAGAAATCTGCTTTTAAAAAAGTGATTTTGTCAGATTTTTTCAAAAATACTTCTTTATCCTGTTTTGTGCAACCTTCAGGAGA
>JAZKZE010000030.1:0-75251 GCA_045612485.1 Victivallales bacterium
TTGGCCTCCGACTTTTCTGGGAAATGTTATGGGGGGGATGCTGATCCATTATACCGGAAGTTATGCCGCTGTTTTCTGGCTTTGCGGTATCATGTATTTTATAAGCGGATTTGCCATCATCTTTACAAGGGATACCCCGCTGCACCGTAAAGAGGGCAGGGCTTCTTTCCTGACCCTCCGTCTGCCCCGCAGTCTTTACAGTATCCTGCCTGATACCATGAACAGTTTCCTCCTCCATCTGCACATTAAAACTGCTCTTGCGGAAGAATATGCGGAAAACAATGGCACAGAAACAGGAAAACCTGTACAGAAAAAGCATCCCTGGACATCCTATCTGCCTCATCTTGCATTGGTGATCTGGCTTCTTCTGCTGCTCTTTGTCCTTATGGGGATCAGCAGAAGTTATACGGCTCCCTATCTGGCACTGAAGGTGGCAACCTATACGAAGGATGCTGCATACTGGACAGGGATCGTCAGTGCCGCTGTCTGTGCCGGAGCGATCTTCTCCGGAGTCATCATGGGGTATCTTTCCGATAAAGTTTCCCCCCATGTGCTGATGATCCCGGTTCTGGTTATCTCAGCAGTGACTCTTGCTTTCCAGGGGTGGGCTTCTTCCATATTGACTTTTACTGTGATGCGGGTCATCCAGAATATTATTGCAGGAGGTATCCATCCGGTTCTGCAAAAAATGCTCTCCTCCGTGACGCCCAAACGCAGCCGCGGGACTGCTTTCGGATTTGCCTCCTGTGCTTCCAGTATCGGAACGATGCTTGCCGCATTGATGGGATGGGGAAGCCATACCCTTTTCTCCCTTAACGGGATATTCTATTCTGCGGCAGTCTTTACCGCATTGATCATTCCTGTGTTTATCCTTATTATGAACATGGCAATGCGGTATCCCATGTATGTGACAAAACAGAAACTGATGAAAAAATAATACTTTACACTTAAGGATACGGATATGGAAAAGAAAGTAAATAAGGTTGGATTCATCCGGTTTGAACAGGATGATATGGGACTTTTTCCGGCAAGGATCGGCATTTTCGGCGGAAGAAGAACTTTGTCGGTCTCTCTGGACAGTACAGGGATCTTTTCTCTTAAAACCGATGAAGGGATCTTTGACGGTTATGAGTTTCAACTTGTGGATATTTACGAAGAAAAGGATCTTCTCAAATTTACTTTCCGTTCTCCTTCCTCTTCCTTTACTCTGGAAAGTACATGGAAATATGATGGGGTGTGCAATATCATCTCCCGTAAAGACGTATTTATCAACACCGGCAGTGAAGTGCGTATCGTAAACCGCTTTTTCCCGAAAATCGTTTTCCAGAGCGGGGATTATTCCCTTTATACCCAGCAGTGCCGCTGGGGATTGGAAAGTCAGGGCCAGTGGCGGGAACTTTCCTGCGGAAGCATTGAATTGAGTTCCCGTCTGGGCAGGTGGACGGAAGGGGGAACACCTTTTGCTGTTCTGCGTACACATGAATCGAAAGAAGCTCTTGCATTCCATGTGATTCCCAACGGCGATTATCTTATGCGCTTTTCCGCATCTGTGGTTTCCACCATGAAACCCCATTGTATTTTCCAGTATGGTCTTTCCGATGAAGATCTTGAAGCACTTGTGCTGCCCGGGGAAAGACTGGAAGCTCCGGAATTACTGATCCAGAGATTGCCTTCAAGAGAGGAATACAGCGGAACGGCTCTGCTGCACCGGTATGCAAATAAATATCTCTGTGCAGAATGGAAAAGTCTTCCGGTATTATACAATACCTGGCTGGATGTGATGAATGATCTTTCTGTACCCCGGATGAGAAAACAGCTTCAGGCGGCAAAGAAGGCGGGATGCGAAGTTTTTGTCATTGATGCGGGCTGGTATAAGGATGCCGGGGACTGGTCAGAAAAAGAGGATAAAGCCTTTTGCGGCAGGATGAAAGAGTTTGCCGATGAAGTACGCAAGGAAGGACTGGGGTTCGGGATTTGGATCGAACCGGAATTTTTCAGTCCCACCTGTCCCGCAGTAAAAGAACATAAAGAATTTTTTGTAACTACAGACGGCAGATGGAAAGATTCCGCCAGAATGCGTATGGATTTTACTGTGCCGGGTGCAGTGGATTTCTATTATGAGATGATTGCTTCCCTGATCCGGAAATATGATCTTGCCTATATTAAATTCGATATGAATACCACTCCCGGACGGGATGATACGGGAACAGCGCTCTATGGATACGTTAAAGGTATCCATGAAGTTATGACGCGTTTGCGGAAAGATTATCCCGGAACGGTTCTGGAAAACTGTTCCAGCGGGGCAATGCGTACCACACTTGCGGAATTGCCTTATTTCGATCATCACTTTGTAAGTGACAATGCCAATATTCTGGATGTATTGCATATTACCCAGGGGACTGCATTGCGGATGCCTGCGGGAAGGATCATGCGCTGGCTTACCATTGCTTCTGCCGGAAGTTTCCGTTTGTGGCCCTTTCCTCCGGAAATCGCTGTCATCCAGCCGCAGAATGCCACATGGAAACACTATGAGGAAACCGATCTGACCTGCGGTATTCTTGCATCCATGACGGGGGTATTGGGTTTTTCCGGAGATTTTGCCAGTCTGAAAGACGAAACGCTTTCCGCAATCCGGGAAGTCACGGAGTTTTACAAAGAATATAAAGAGGTCTTCCAGAATGGGGAAATGACACTTCTCACCCCGCCGGACAGTATAGATCACCGTCACGGCTTCATTTCTTTCCTTGTTTCGCACCGGGAAAGCGGAAAACATTTTCTTTTCCTTTTCTACCGTAACTGCGATGGCGCAAGCCGCATGATCCTGCAAATGCCTGCCTGCGCTTCCGCAAACGGACTGAAAAAGGATTCTCTTTATAATGTCGTCCCCCTGTTCGGCAATCAGGAAAGTGCCGCACCCTTCACTGCAACAGGGGAAGACCTTGCCGCAGACGGTATTGAAATACCCCTTCATGTGGAACAGCATGGGGATTTCAAAGGTTGTCTCTGGCAGATCACAGAAGCCGAGTAAAAAAACAACATTCGACCGGAAAGGATGATTGCCATTGATTTGAAATATTGCAAAAATGTGATAAAATGTTATTTTTAAACAAAAAATATAAAAAAAGGAAATAAATCAATGCTTTTTTGTTCGTATATATTTATTTTTATGTTTCTGCCTCTCTCAGTGGCGGGATATTTTCTTCTGAACAGATGCAGCCGTACCGCCGGGAGAGTATGGCTTCTTGCTGCATCGCTGTTCTTTTACGGGTATTTCAATATATATTATCTTTTTCTCCTGATTGGATCCCTTGTATTGAATTACACGTTGGGACATATTCTCTGCACTAAAAGGAGCAAATTTCTTCTGGCTCTGGGGATCGCCGCCAATATTTTTATATTGGGGTATTGCAAATATTATGATTTTTTTGTAAGCAACATCAATTTTCTTTTCGGAACGGATCTTCTTCTGAAAAACCTTCTTCTGCCGTTGGGGATAAGTTTCTTTACCTTTCAGCAGATCTCTTATCTTTATGATGTGTATGACCGGGTCCTGACGGAAAAATATTCCCCACTGACCTATTCATTGTTCGTTACATTTTTCCCCCAGCTGGTTGCCGGGCCCATTGTGCTTGCCAATGAGATGATGCCCCAGTTTGCCGAAGAAAAGAATCTGAAAGTCAATTACTCCAATCTTGCCTGCGGAATTTTCATCTTTTCCCTGGGGCTTGCCAAAAAGATGCTTCTTGCGGATTTTCTTGCTCCGGTGGCAGACAGGACTTTTGCGATGAGTACGCCGGGATTTGCCGATTCTCTTGTTGGTTCATTGGCCTATTTCCTTCAGATCTATTTTGATTTCAGCGGATATTGTGATATGGCGATCGGGATCGGATATATGTTCAATATTGTCCTTCCGGTAAACTTTTATGCTCCTTACCGCTCTGCCAATATCCAGGAATTCTGGAAAACCTGGCATATCACCCTGGGGAGATTTCTTACCCAGTTTGTTTATTTTCCTCTGGGTGGAAGCAAGAAAGGAAGACTGCGTACCTATATAAATCTTTTTATGGTATTTTTTGTCAGCGGGATCTGGCACGGGGCAAGCTGGATGTATGTGATCTGGGGGATGGTGCATGGGATCGCGGTAATGGTACACCGTTTCTGGAGCAAGGATCTGAAAAAGACCATGCCCCGGTATGCCGGATTCATTCTTACCTTCCTTTTTCTCTGGCTGAGTGTGATCATATTCCGGTCGGAAAATCTTGCTGTGGCAAAAAGAGTTTATTGCGGGTTCTTCCGTTTCCGGACAAATGATTTTATTGCATTTGCCGATTCTTTCAGCCGCAACGATCTTCTGCTTTTTATTGTATCCTTTCTGATTATTTTCCTTCTGCCACCGGCAAATTCATTTCAGAAAAATTTCAAACCGGTGGTATGGCATCTTGCTGTTTCGCTGATCCTGCTTGTATGCAGTATTTTCTGTTTTAATAAAATATCACCTTTTATTTATTTCAATTTTTGATGAACGGGGGCGGCAATGAAAGAATTTTTTATAAAGAATTTTGAAAAAGTAAAAGAATTTGCAATGAAAGCAGCCGGGAAGATCCTTCCTGTGGTAAATCATTCCTTGAGTGCGGAAAAGTTCTGTAAATATTTTTTCTGCATTTTTGCAGGTTTCGTTGTTTTCTTCACCCTCCTTGTATTCTGGCTGGATCCCTATGTTTATTATCACAAAGCCTTCGGGGTGCGTCAGGTCTATGATTTGAGATCGGTAGCAGTCATTCCCGGAATATTGCGGCATTTTGATTATGATTGTATGCTGGTTGGCAGTTCCATGACACAGAATTTCCATATAGACAGGATCAATTCCGCTTTGAAGGTGAACTGCATCAAGGCAACCTCTGCCGGACTTACCGGAAGTACACTTAATGAATATCTGAAGAAAGCTCTTTCTGTGAAGAAAGGAAAGCTGAAGCGGGTTCTTATCGGGATGGATTTTTTTGCTTTGACCCAGGATAAACTTCAGCTTTGGGAGCCGTATCATTATCTTTACAAGGACACATTCTTTCCGCCGGAATATTTTTATTCTGCCGATACCCTTGAAGCTGTATGGAAGGTCATCCGGGTGAATATTGCCTATCCGTTCAGTCAGAAAATGCGGGATGAAGCCTGCTATAATACCATGTTCTGCAATCAACGCAACAGGCATAAATACGGCCGCAGGTATATAGAAGATTATGTAAGAAGAATGACCAGTTACCCTATGGGCAATCCGGTGATTTTCCGTAAAAGTCTGGATACTTATGTTCTGAAACACGTCCGGGAAAATCCGGAAGTGAGATTTGATCTTTTTCTGCCGCCGTACAGCGTTTATCTGTGGTGTACTCTTGATGAAGCAAATTTTCTGGATATGTTCTGCAATGACCGCAATTATCTTGCCGGGATCGTCGGAAAATATCCCAATATCGTTTTGCATGATTTCCATGCAGTGGAGGAGATCTCCTGTAATCTGGATCTTTATAAAGATGTCACCCACTATTCTCCGGCAGTTAATGATATGATCCTTGAGGGGATCGCCTCCGGAAAATATGTTTTCAAAGGGAAGGCTTTTACTGAAAGAACAGAGAAACTTAAAAAACTCACTGCAAAGTACCGGCCCGAATTTGACTCTTTACGCGTGGAAATCAAAAAGAAACTTGCGAAAAAATAAAAAAGGCAGCAGAGGGGTTCTGCAATATCTTTCCTGCCGGAATTTTATTGCAGAAGAGCCATTTCCTCTTTGGTAAGTTCCCTGCATTTTCCCGGGGGAAGTGTTTCATCAAGGAAAAGTTTCCCTATGGCGACCCTTTTGAGGAAAAGAACATTTTTACCCACTTTTTCACACATTCTTTTCACCTGATGAAATTTGCCTTCCGAGATCTCTATAAAGACTTTCCGGGGATCTTCCGTTATTTCAAGAACGGCACTTTTTGCACTGAAATCCCCCAAATCCATTCCGGAGGCAAATTTTTCCATATCCTCTTTTTCCGCAGGGATATCCAGTATTGCAAAATAGCGTTTTTTTACCTCTTTACGGGGGGACATCAGGGCGTGGTCGAATTGTCCATCATTGGTGAGAAGGAGCAGTCCTTCCGTATCTTTATCCAGTCTGCCTACCGGAAAGACTTTGTAGTGCTGTAATTCCTCCGGGACAAGTTCTGTGACTACCGGATCATGATCATCTTCTGTGGCACTTAAATACCCTTGCGGTTTGTTCAGCATAAGATAAACATATTTGCGGTAGGGGATAAGAACGCCTTTTACAGTGATGACGGAATTTTCATCCACTTTTTCATCCGGACTTTTCACACATCTTCCGTCAGCAATGATCCTGTTTGTTTTTGCCAGCAATCTGATTTCCCTGCGGCTGTAGGAACTGGATTCGGAAAGAAATTTATCCAAACGCATTTTTGCCATATTCATCCTTTCTTTACCTCATTACAATACACTCTTTTTTCCATATTGCAAATCATGGCACCGGAAATCTTTTTTGAAAGGAATATTTTACTTTTTTCTCACTCTTTTGTTTGATTCTTTTCACAAAGTGTATTATAATATTATAATACAAAAAATTCAATACCTTGCAAGGAGCATTTTTTTATGAATACCATTCTGGATCAGAAGATCGATTCTCTTGTTCAGGAGATCCTGCCTGCCATGAAGAATATCCGCCGTACCATCCATGCCAATCCGGAACTTTCCGGTGAGGAAGTGGAAACAAATTCCCTTATCCGTAATGAATTGGCGAAGATCGGTACTGTGCAGGTGCTTCCTCCTTTTATCGGAACGGATACTGTTGCTCTTCTTTACGGAAAAAAAGGCGGGGAAAACAGGTACAATGTAACTTTGCGGGCAGATATAGATGCTCTTCCCATGCAGGAAGAGTCCGGTGTGGAATATGCTTCAAAGATCCCCGGAAAAATGCATGGCTGCGGCCATGACGGGCATACTGCCTGTGTGCTGGGGGCGGCCTTTGTGTTGTCCAGACTTACAGAAGAATTCAATGGGTCTGTAAGATTTGTTTTCCAGCCGGGGGAGGAACGGGGTGCATTGGCAAGATTTCTTGTAGGGAAAGGAGCTTTGGAAAATCCTTCTCCGGATGCGGTTTATGCTCTGCATGCCCACTCTACTGTTCCTGTGGGAACGGTCAAGACGATGGCAGGAACTCTCATGTCCGGGATCACCTGCTTTAAAATCACTCTGGAAGGGATGAGTTCCATCCGCAGCGAGCCGGAAAAAGCGGTGGATGCGGTTATTGCTACCGCAAACCTTATTACACAGATGAATACTCTTATCAGCAATAAAGTTTCCCCCCTTGACAGTGCCATCATCGACTTTGCAAAAGTTGAAGCATTCAATCCAGCCGGGGATGCCGCCGGAAAAGGGGTTCTCTCTGGTCATATCCGTTATCTCAAAAATTCCACAGGAGAAACTTTACGCAACAGTATTTCCTCCATTGTAAAAGGTCTGGAAGTTTCCATGGGAGTAAAGGGAACATGTGAATTTGAGGAGGAGTACCGTACAAGTACCAATGCAGAAAGCTGTGTGGAACTTTTGAAACGTATCACCATTGGTAAATACGGGGAAAAGATGTTCCAGTATATGCCCCAGCCTTCCATGGGCAGCGAGGATTTCTGTTATTTTCTGGAAAAAGCCCCCGGCGCATTTTTCAATCTGGGGGGAGGGGTGGATAAAGCCTATTGTCACAACCCCAAGTTTGACTTTAATGATGATTCTCTTGTCTATGGCATTACCTTAATGGTGCATCTTGCTCTGGAAACATTGCAGGAACTGGAAGTGGGAAAGAAATTTTAAGAAAAAAAGGAAAGAAACATGTTTATTCAGAAAGACCTTGATCATGCCTCCTGGCGTTTTATCCGCAAAGACCTTGCTCCGGAGAAAGCGGCTTCTTCCGATCTTAATGATGTGACCTGGGAGAAAATAAGTCTCCCCCATTGTGCTCATATCGAACCAGCCCTCTGCAACGATCAGTGGGAAGGCATTTGCTGGTACCGTCTGCCCATTATGGTGGAAAAAGAGTGGGGGGAAAAGATCATTTATCTTGAATTTGACGGGGTGATGCAGAAAAGTGAATTTTATATCAACGGGAAATATTATTTCACCCATGATGGCGGCTATCAGAGATTTACTGTACCTTTGACCAATATGCTTAATGCCGGGAAAGAAAATCTCATTGCCATAAGAGTGGACAACCGTCCTTCCTGCAACTGCCCTCCCGGTCAGCCTTTGAAAAGTCTGGATTTCTGCTATTACAGCGGCATCTACCGGTCGGCAAGATTGACTGTAAAGGAAAAAATCCATATTTCTGATCCTCTGGAAGTAAATATAGAGGCGGGAGGCGGTATTTTTCTTCAGACAATGGAAGCAACGGAGGAAGCGGCAAAGATCCGCTGTTCCACCCATGTGATGCACTCTGTTCTTTATGGAGAGGTGTGGAACCTCCCCCAGAAAGCGGATACGGAAGTACCCTGTACTCTGGAAATACAGATGCTCAATGCCGATAAAATTCCTGTGATGAATAAAATCGTGATGACTGAAAGCATCCGCCCCAATATGGATCACACTTTCTGTACGGAATTTGAACTCAGGAATCCTTCTTTGTGGAGTCCGGATACCCCTTACCTTTATACGGTACGCTTTACCCTTATCCATGAGGGGAAAGTTCTGGAAACGCAGGAAGTGCGTTATGGCATACGCCTCATTGCTTTCACAAGGAAAGACGGCTGGCTCATCAATGGGAAAAAGACGCCCATTCTGGGAACCAACCATCATCAGGATTTCCCCATGATCGGCAATGCTGCTCCTGCCACTATGCAGAGAAGAGATGCCATGATCATCAAAAAGGCGGGGTATAATCTTGTGCGTCTTGCCCATTACCCCCAGAGTCCTGCGTTTCTGGATGCCTGTGATGAACTGGGGATCTGTGTTATGGCTCCCATTGCCGGATGGCAGTTTGCCAGTTACAATTCCACCTTCATCAATAATGTCCTGCGGGATTGCCGGGAACTTATCCGCAATGAAAGAAACCGCCCCTGCGTGGCTCTGTGGGAAGTATCCCTCAATGAAACCTATCCCAATGCCTGGCTTCAGGAGGAGATGCACCGTATCGCCCACCGGGAATATCCCGGAAAACACTGTTACACCTGCGGGGATGTGTATGGATTGTATGAAGGCTGGGATGTGCTTTTCAACCGGACAAAACTCAACAACCGGGAAAAGCCGGTCATTGTGCGGGAATACGGCGACTGGGCATTCGGCGGCGGCAAAAGTACCTCCAGACGCACCCGTAAAGACGGTGAGTTCGATCTTCTGCGGCAGGCGTGGAACTATCAGTGGTCTTTAAACAGAATGCCCACGGAAGATGGATATATCGGAGGCTGTACCTGGTGCATGTTTGACTATAATAACGGGTTCCGGGATCTGCTCTGCGAGTGCGGTGACGGCGATAATTTCCGTTATCCCAAATATAAATATTTCTTCTACATGAGTCAGGGCGCAAAAGACCCCATGGTCTATCTTGCCACAAGACGGGAGTGGAAGGAAAAAACCATCGTATTTTCCAACTGTGAAGAAGTGGAGATCTTCCTTAACGGAAAAAGTGTGGCAAAACAGAAACCGGACGGCGGGGAAAATACCTCCTATCATACTACCGGCAACCCCAACTGGGAAACTGTTCTGCGCCCCTGGGAACTGGATGGACTTACTGTAGAGATCTTTAATGGCGGCAACTGCGAAAATCTTGCGCATCCCCCTTTCACTTTTATGGGACTTCCCCGGGAGGACGGAGAGTTGAAAGCTGTGGGGTATGTGAATGGCAAGGCAGTGGCGGAACATATTGTGCGTACAGCAGAAAAGCCTGCAACTCTCAAGATCGAGGTACGGGAAGACGGAGTCCCTGTGACCGATGATGATATTGTTTTTGTGGATGTGTTCCTTACAGACAGAAACGGTACCATTGTCAGTAATAATGATTTGAAAGTAACTCTGGAAGCAAGCGGAAACGCTTTTGTTATCGGGGAAACAAAACGGCAGATGGAGGCGGGGATCGTTTCCTTTGTGCTGAAAGTAATGAAAAAAGAAGGCTTTGCCTTGAAAGCGAAGGGCGGGCGTTTTACTGCTCCTGAATGGATAAAATAACGGAAAAAGAGGAAAAAATAATCATGGCAACCAACGTTATTGCGATCGACGGACCTGCCGCATCCGGGAAAAGCTCTGTGGCAAAAAGACTTGCGGCAAAATTGAATATCGTTTTTGTAAGTACGGGGGCATTGTACCGGGCTATTGCATGGAAAGCTATTAATACCGGTATTGATACGACAGTTCTGGAGGAAGATAAAGAGAAACTTTCTTCTCTTCTTTCTTCTACGGTTATCGCCTATGAAAAACCGGAGGGAACGGAGGATTTTCAGGTAAAAATAGATGGAGTCTTCCCCATGGAAAAACTGCATACCATGGAGGTTTCCGCCGGCGCAAGTAATGTGGCAAGGATCCCGGAAGTAAGAAAATTCCTTCTGGATTTCCAGCGGGATTTTGCTGCAAAGGGCAACTGGATCGTTATGGAGGGACGGGACATTGGTACAGAGATCTTCCCGGATGCAAAATATAAATTTTTCCTTACTGCGGCTCCGGAGGCACGGGCAAAACGCCGTCTGATGCAGGATGGGGGAACTCCAACCGCAGAAGAGATCGCTAAAGTAGCGGAACAGATCGCCGCAAGGGATGAACAGGATCGAAACCGTCCCGTCGCCCCGCTGAAGCAGGCGGAGGATGCCTATTTCCTTGATAACAGTGATCTGGATCTGGAAGAAACTCTTTCTGTTCTTTTGTTCCATATCGCTCCGGAAGACGGGGGGAAGGTGCCGACTGTATTGCGCTACCGCATCCCCTATGCGGATACAGACAATATGGGGGTGGTGTATTACGCCAACTATTACAAGTTTTTTGAGATGTTCCGTACAGAATTTATGATCGATGCCGGATATCCCTATGCCAAAATGGAGGAAAAGGGGGTGGCGCTGCCTGTGATCGAATCCGGATGCAGTTATAAAAGTTCTGCAAAGTTTGAGGATGTTATTGAGGTGACAGGAAGGATCGCGGAATGTAAAGGGGTGAGGATCCGTATTGAATGTGAGATCCATTGCAGGGGAAAACTTCTGGCAACAGGGTTTACCGTTCACGCCTGTCTGGATATGAAAACAAGGAAATTGGTGAAAGTTCCCGCCATTCTTTCCGCTTTGATGAAATAATATGGTAGATCCGGAGAAAAATATGCAGTTTGATGAACTTTTGCAAAGACGTACGGTACGCCGTTTCCTTCAGAAAGAGATCCCGGAAGAAAGTATCCGGAAAATCATTGATGCGGCAAGAAGAAGTTCCTGTGCGAGAAACGCCCAGCGTTTACGCTATATTGCCGTTGTAAGCAAAGAAAAAGTGGATGCCATTTTCCCGCATACCGCTTATGCCGGAAGTGTGGCTCCCCGGAGAAATCCGGTTCCGGGGGAAACTTCCCCCACCGTTTTCATTGCAGTTTACGGAACGGAAGAACCCGACAACATGCTTTACGCTGATGCCGGAGCTGCCATACAGAGTATGGAATATGCTGCCTGGGAGGAAAATATCGGAAGCTGCTGGATCGGTTCTTTCAACAAAGAAAAAACAGCAGAGATCCTTGACTTGGAAAAAGAGAAACTTCTTTTCCTTGTTGCATTGGGATATAAAGGGGAAGAGCCTGTTCAGGATGAGATAACCCTTTCCGATTCTCCCAAATATTATCTTGATGAAAAGGATGTTCTTCATATTCCCAAATATACGGTGGACGCCATTACAAAGTTTGTCTGAAATGTTATAAAGGATTCGGTAAAGCAGTTTGAACAGAGATCGTTTTGCCGGATCTTATTTAACTAAAATTGGATAAATCTTGTATTTTATCCGGCATTGATGCAGGAACTGTCCTGAAAAAGCAGTTCCTTATTAAGGGAAGAGGCAGATGCCGTATTGTCCCGGTATATAACTGCAATTACTTTCCTGCGGTCAAAGTATTGACAATAATGCAATTTTTTACATTTTGCCTGCCGGATTGATAAACGACCGGAGTTGTTTGCGGATTATGATTTATCACATTGGAAATGATGGAATCCTGCAAACTTCCGGCAATCAGTATGGGATTTTTGGAATAACTGATAACGTTGCTGATCTGTATTCCATAAGTATCTCCCAACGGAGTGACTCCGCCCCATTTTTTATTATTGTCGCCGATTTTTATGGTTGCTGCATTCCTGTGACCGGCAGGGGAAGTATCGATCACACCGTCACAGATAACATTGTAGATTTTTATCCCCCTTGTATTGAGAAAACGGATGATATGGTGTCTGCCGACGCAATACCCGCGAACGTTTCGGATGGTGATATTACAAATATCTTCATCGGAAATCGTTTTATTTCCGCCGGGACGGTGTTGTTTTGAGGATATTGCAGTCAGAGCGATCAAATCATCTCCGCTGTTGCCTGTAATATTTTCTATCAATATATTCCGGCATCCCCGCCGCAGATCAAGTCCGTCCTGATTGCGGAAAAGTTCCCATTTGCCATTGACGTTTTTGCCGTTGCGGGAATCAAATTCAATATTCCTGACCCGTCCGTTGGTACACGCTTCCAGAGAGATCCCCCAGCTGTGCGAATCCCGGATGCGGATATTTTCAATAGAAAAATCATGGGTTTTTGTCAATAATATCCCAATGTTGCGCCAGTCGCCTTTCTGACGTACTCCCGCTTTTCCTGCGTCAGTGCCGAAACTTACCGAACCCTCCGGAATAAATCCAGGCTTATACAGTGGTTTGCCGCTGTCTCCGGTGGCACGGGGAATATCCGCACCTTCAAGAACAGCGTTGCCGATGCCGGTGATATGGATGTTTTTCAAAGGGGAATTTGTTTTGTGATTCCACATTCTGTTGGCACTGCGGATCATATTATCCCGGCAGGAATTGCTTAATTTGATCGTGGTATTGTCAATGATAAGCCGGACATTACCGGGAACAAGTATTGCTGAATCAATGACCCAGATATCCCGTTCCTCCATTGTGCTTGTTCCATTACCGCTGCTGCATTGGACCGGGGGGCGTCTTTTACCGATGCGGACAGTTCCGTTACAGCTGCCGGCATCTTTCAATGCTGCATTGATCCTTTCTATATCACTTCCGGAGTAACTGTTCGGATCAAAAAAACTATTTTTGATAATGAGGGGATTTTTCTGTGCGGCACCGGATGAAACACTGGAATTCCCCTTTGTGCTGCAACCCTGAAACAATAAAGCAGCAAATATTGAAAGCAGAAAAAAAATTCTCATAAAGTCCCTCTTGATATAAAAAATACAAAACAGACCATTATTTTAACATATATTCCCGATTTTTCAAACTTTCAAATGATAAACTGTTGAATATTTGCCAAAGGAATGTGCCGGATATAAGAAGGATCAAAAAATCTGATAATATTATTGAAAAAATACAGAAATCCCTGTAAATTCCATTTTTTACAGGTAGTTGCAGCAATCTTTTGCTCTGGTACGGTAAAACATTTTGCTTTAACGGGTACACGCTTCTGCTTTTATAATCTGCGACAGACTTTTTTACTGAAAAATTTTCTCTGTTTTCTTGATTATTTACCTGAAACGTGGTATTGTATCAGGAGTCTTTCCTGTACAGAATCTCAATAAGAGGGTATTATGATTCTTTATCTTGTTTTTGGTCTTTTTATCGGAGGAGCGGCATCTTTTGCCGTGGCGTACTTTTATTTCAAGGCAAAAACTGCCTCCCTTGTTTCCAATGTACGCAGTATGGAGGAATTTACAACATTGGAAGAAGAAAAAAAATCATTGGAAAATCTTCTTCATACCGGAAATATTGAACTTGCCAGAAAAGAACAGGATCTGGAAAATCTGAAAAGAAATACAGAAACGGAAAAAGCCCTTCTTGTATCCTCCCACGAAAGAGAACTGGATACTGCTTTAAAAAATATGGAGGAAAAACTGCTTCTGGAACGTAAAAATGCTTCCGGAGTGTTGGAAGAGACAAAGAATTTCTATGAGGAGAAACTTGCCCTTGAGAAAAAGAATTCTGCCGCGATCCTTGAAGAAGCCGGAAAAACTTTTGAAGCGGAAAAATCTGCTTTGTGCAATACGATAGAAGCAATGAAAAAGACCTTTGAAGAGAATAAGGAGGAAGCGGAAAAAAGTTTCCGTGTACGTACAGATCTTCTGAAGGAGGAATTCAAAGTCCTTTCGGAAAAGATCCTTTCGGAAAAGTCTGCTTCTCTGCAAAACAATAATAAGGAACAATGGACGGAACTTCTTGCCCCTCTCAATGAAAAAATGCTTCTTTTCCGCAAGGCTGTGGAAGAAAGCAGGGAAAAAGAGGTGGAGCTCAATACCGCTTTGCGTACAGAATTATCCCGGATGGCGGAGGAAACAAGAAAGATCGGACTGGATGCGGATAATCTGGCAAAAGCTCTGAAAGGGGAACAGAAAACGCAGGGGAATTTCGGGGAATTTCTGCTGGAGGATCTGCTCAACCGCAGCGGTCTTGTGAAAGGGGTGCATTATGAGTCACAGGGGACGATCCGGGATGATGCCGGAAATGCTGTGATCAATGAACTCAATAAAAAGATGCGTCCTGATGTGATCATCCATTATCCCGATGGAAAAGATCTCATTCTTGACAGTAAAGTAAGTCTTACCGCCTATGTGGATTATATGAATGCGGAAAATGATTCTGACAGAAAAAATGCTCTGGCAAGACATATTTTAAGTGTACGCAAACATGTGGATGAACTGGATATGAAAAATTACAGTTCCTATCTGCATCTTGCAGACCGGGAAACTATTGATTTTGTGATCATGTTCATCCCCAATGAAGGACCTTTCCGCCTTGCTATGACGGAAGCTCCCTCACTGTGGGACGAAGCATTCCGCAAGAAAGTTATGATCATTTCCCCCACCAACCTTGTGGCACTTCTGCGTCTTATCCATATAGCCTGGACAAGGGAGGAACAATCCAGAAATCAGCGGGAGATCCTGGATACGGCAACAAAACTTCTGGACAGACTTTATGCTTTTTACAAAGAATTCAATGATATTGGCGAAGCACTGGAAAAAACAACGGATACCTACCATAAGGCAGTGCGCCGCCTGAAAGGGGAGGGCAAATCCCAGAGTGTAGTGAAGGCTGCGGAAAAACTTGTGCTTCTCGGAGTGAAAAAATCCAAAGAGCAATCGCTTCCCGCAAGACTGGTACCGGATGAAGGTGTTCTGGAGCTTGTGGAGGATGTTTCCGCCGCAAAAGGGGAAACTTCTGAAGAAAAACTTTAACGGAATAAAGAAATATTATGATCGATCTGCATACACACAGCACCGCTTCCGATGGCAGCGATACTCCCTCTCTTCTTGTGGAAAATGCTGTCAGAAAAGGACTTTCTGCCATAGCCCTTACGGACCATGATACAGTAAGCGGACTTCCTGAATTTCTGAAAGCAGGGGAAAATGCTCCCCTGAAAGTCATTCCCGGCGTGGAGCTTTCCAGCAGAGGGGAGAACCGGGAGCTGCATATAGTGGGATTGTTTATAGATCACGAAACGCCGTCCCTGCTTGCTTTTCTGGAAAAAATGCGGGAAAGCCGGAAAAAACGTAATGAAGAGATGCTTATAAGACTTAATGTGATCGGTTTTCCCCTTACATGGGAAGAACTTGTAAATGAGGCAGGCGGGGAAAGTATCGGAAGGCCCCATTTTGCACAGGCGTTGATCCGTAAAGGATATTTCAAAACTCCGAGAGATGTATTTGAACAATGTCTGAAAAGGGGGAAAAGAGCTTATGTTCCAAGGGAACTGCCTTCCCCCGCCGAAGCCATCAAAGCCATACATGAGGCAGGCGGAGTGGCGATTTGGGCGCATCCGGTAAGTCATAACAGCGGAGGAAGCGGCAGAAGTCATGTGAGAAGATGTCTTAAATACCTGATCCCGGAAGGGTTGGACGGCATGGAAACATATTACTCCCAATTCACACCGGCCCAGCATGAAATGGTAATGGAACTTGCCGGAGAGTATTCCCTTTTATCTTCCGGCGGGAGTGATTATCATGGAAAAAATATTCCTGATCTGGCTCTGGGGACGGGTATGGGGGATCTTGTTGTACCTGATGAACTGCTTTCCACTCTGGAAGCACGGTGGAAAAAGCGTTATGAAGACGGAATGAAATAAAATGGAACTGCCCTTTGTTGATGCACATACCCATTCATTGCCTGAAAAGGAGGATGTCCTTGCATGTGTCGATCTTTCCTCTTATGAAATATTGCCCGGATTTTCCGCAAAGAAAGTTCTTTTTTCTCTGGGGATACATCCGGCAAAAGCGGAAGTGGAAAATATGGAACACCTCCTCCGGAAAATAGAAAATGCTCCCATGTATTCCGCTGTGGGGGAGTGCGGTATGGATAAATACCTGCCCATAGATCTCTCAAAACAGAAGAAACTTTTTTTACAGCAGGCTCTTCTTGCTTATGAAATGGAAAAA
The DNA here is from genome assembly GCA_045612485.1 of Victivallales bacterium. Classification (GTDB taxonomy): domain Bacteria; phylum Verrucomicrobiota; class Lentisphaeria; order Victivallales; family UBA1829; genus RGIG5327. Next base: position 16,613 of record JAZKZE010000030.1, read on the forward strand.
CCCCTTGTCATCCATTGTGTGAAGGCGTGGGATGTTCTTTATGAATGTGCAAAGAAAGTTCCGCAGAAAAAAGAGAGAAAATGGCTTATCCACTCTTTCCGGGGGGATCTTCCCCTTGCGGAAGATCTTTTGCGGCACGGCTTTACTCTTTCACTTGCTCCGCAGATGATAAAAAATATGCCGCAGAGAGTTGAATTGATGAAAAAAATCCCTTTTGTACTGGAAACAGATGATTCAAAAGAGGATATGGATGTATTGTATCAGAAAACAAGCAAGTCCTGCAATATAAAAATGGCAGAACTTAAAGAAAAGACTTACTCTCTTTTCTGTGAATTTTATAATTATTCTTCAAGGGGATGAGAATGGTAAACGATATGGATGAAAACAGGTATTTCCCTTTCTGTGAAGAGGAGTCCTGGCAGGCAAGGACGGATCTTCTGCTGGGAAATGAGAAAGCGGAAAGATTACGGAAGAGTCACGTTCTTGTTATCGGGCTTGGCGGAGTGGGCGGTCTTGCTTCCGAAATGATCTGCCGTGCCGGAATAGAAAAAATGAGTATTGCTGACGGGGATATTGTGGAAGCAACCAACCGTAACCGTCAGTGTGCCGCATTGACAAGTACCGTGGGAAGAAGCAAGGCGGAAGTCATGGCGGAAAGACTTCTGGATATTAATCCGGAACTGGAATTATTTGTGTACAATGAATATTTGCAGGAGGAGAAAATGGTGGAATTGCTCCTTGCGGAAAAATATGATTGCGTACTGGATGCCATTGATACCATTGCACCCAAACTGCTTCTGGCAAAGACCTGCCTTATCCATAAGATCCCTCTGGTAAGCTGTATGGGATCGGGGGCAAGAATGGATCCAACGAAGATCACCATAGCAGACATCGGCAAAACATATAACTGCCCCCTTGCCGGTTCCATACGCAGACAGTTGCGGAAAGAAAATTTCCATAAAGGTTTCAAGGCAGTTTTTTCCACGGAAAATGCCATAAAAAGTGCTGTAGTGGAATGTTTTTCAAGAAATAAACGCTCCAATACGGGAACGATTTCCTATATGCCGGCAGCCTTTGCCTGTCATTGTGCAAGTGCTGTCATTGAAGAATTGCTGAAACATATTGACAATAAATGAAAGGAAGAAAAATGAAATTTGTTTATCCGGGACCGGCTTTTAATGTATCCTGTCACAATCACAGTTCCTGGAGTGACGGGGGCAGTCCCCTTGAAGAGGTCTGCCGCAAAGGGAAAGAGATGGGCTTGAAAGTTCTGGGAATGTCGGATCACTATGTACTGCCTCCCGGGGAAGGGTATGATTCTGAAACATGGAGTATGAAATTATCCCGTCTGGAAGAGTATATAGAAGTATTGCAGAAGATGAAGAATGAATTGGAAGATGACACATTCTCTTTGAAAATCGGTCTGGAAGTGGACTTTTTCTTTGAAAATATTGATGAACTTCTTGCAAAATTATCTTTCTATCCACTGGATTATCTCATTGGTTCTGTCCATTATTCCGGAAAGTTCCCCATTGACCACAGCAGTGAGGACTGGGTGGGGTTGAGTGAAAAGGATAAAGAGGATATCTGTACAGAATATTATGACAAACTTGCCGCGGCAGCTTTGCGCAAGGAGTTCCTTTTTATCGGACACCTGGATCTGCCGAAAAAATTCGGACTCATTGATAATGAAAAATACTTTCCCCACGCATTGAAGATTCTGGATAATCTTGCCGTAAGCGGTATCGGAATGGAACTTAATACCGCAGGATGGTATAAAGAGTGTAACGAACAGTATCCCTCCCTTGCTATTCTCAAGGAAGCCAATAAAAGAAAAATCCCTGTGATCGTCAATGCGGATGCCCATGATTCCGGTCATTTGAAACGCAGTTTTGAACAGGCATCAAAAGTTCTGAAAGAGGCAGGATACCCTGACCGTCCTTTCTGAAAAAATGACAAATATAAATACAACATTTATCCTGTGAAGAAGAATTTCTTTGCAGGATTTTTTATTTTCCGTTCAGGGCTTTCCGCAAGCCTTCCCCGGCAAAATTGAAGGCACATACCGTAAGAAATATGGCAAGACCCGGATAAAGCATCAGATGAAAATAACTTAAAGGATCCGGATATGCCTGACGCAGAAGTTCCCCCCAGCTTGCTGTGGGATCCTGTACGCCGAAACCGAGAAAACTTAACGAACTTTCCGCAAGGACCGCTCCCGCTACTTCAAAGGAAAATGTAACAAATATGGGCCCGGAAACATTGGGCAGAAGGTGTTTGAAAAGGATCTTGCTTACCGGCAACCCCATACATTCACAGCTCTGGATATATGCCATTTTTCTCTGTTTCAGAGTTTCCCCGCGGATCAGGCGTGCCAGTGCCGTCCAGGAGGTCAGCCCCAGAACGGTGATGACAAGAAGGATGGACTGCCTTGAACCGTAATCCAGCAGAATGGTCATTAAAATAAGTAGAAGCAGAAAGGTGGGAAAGCAGATGACGATCTCCACAAACCGCATCAGCAGCAAATCCATTTTTCCGCCATGATAGCCGCAGACCAGTCCGGCAAGAGTCCCGAAAAACAGGGAAAGAAGTGTGGCTCCGAAGCCCACAGCAAGAGATACTCTTGCTCCATAGATCATTCTTGCAAAAACATCTCTTCCCGCCTGATCTGTTCCGAATATATGTTTTCTGCTGCTTTTTTCATAAGGGGATCCATTCATTTCAAAAGGTCCGTAAGGAATAGCGGCAAACAAAGCAAAATCCGGACTTTTCAGATTGGCAGTCATCTCCTTCCAGGGGGTTTTATCTATCCTGCTTCCGTTAAAAAGAAAGGGCAGAAGCAGGAGAAGAAAAAGGATGCCGGAAGAAATGAAAAAGGATTTTTTTCTCTTTTGAACAGGAAAAACTCTGCATAACAGAAAAAGAATCCCGGAAAGTGGAAGAAAAAGCATAAGGAAATTCCAGCTTTTTTCCACAAAGATTTCCGGGCTTTCCGGAGTGAAAAGAGCAGAAAATGCCGGACTGGATAATTTGCCCCCTATATAAAGAAGAAGTGGTTTTTCATTGGCAAGTAGCGGAGCAGATACGGCACAGAAAACAAGTAAAAAAATGATTACAAGCCCGGTAACGGCAAGAGGATCTTTTCTGAAGTTTTTCCATGTCCGCATTATTCTTCCTTTCCTTTTTATTGCAGCAGGGCAATAAGAACAAGTCCGGTAACGATGAGAATGAGTCCCAGCAATTTGGGTTTGCTTGCCTTCTCATGCAGAATGATGACTCCGGCAAAAAATCCCAGCGGCAGACTCATCTGCCGGAATGCCTGTACGAAACTTACATTGGTGACAAAGGCAAAGGCAAAAAGAATCAGTGCATACGCTGCCGAGCCGCTCAAGCCGGCAATAACGGGGGAGAGAGGAGCTTTCAGAAGTTCTTTAAGCGCACATCTTTCCTGTTTGTTGCACATGACAAAAATACATTCGCCGATAAATAACCCAGCTTCCATAAGAAAGAGATAGGAGAGAGTATCCACAATATTGAGTTCCCCCCGCATTTCTCTGACGATTTTTATGGCAGAACTGTCAAAGAGTGTATAAAAGGTCGTTCCGCTTGCTGCAAGAAGAATGAAAAATATGGTTTTATTGAAATAGCGGGAGAGAGCAAAGTCCCGGAAATTTTTTAACGGCATGAGAAGACAGCCTGCTGTAATAATGACCATTCCGCCAAGAGCTGCCAATGAAGGAGTTTTGCCAAGTCCGAAAATAATGGTGATCGCCGCAATGATAAGAACCGGCAACGCTCTTACTACCGGATAGACATAGGATATATCCGCACTTTTGTAACTTCTTGCCAATCCCAGCATATAAATAATTTCCCCAAAGATACTCAACAATAAAAAGAAGAAAAATTTTCCCGGCATCCGGAAAAAGGGGATTTCACAGAAACAGAATACGGGCAGCCACATGAGAGTAGCCACAAACCCCATGATCATATAAAACGCCATGGAAGGATTACTTTTCTTGGAAAGCATATTCCATGTCACGTGCAGAAAAACAGATGCCAGAATAAGAAGAAATGCCGGAACAGTCATAGGAAAAGTTCAGTTGTTATTACATGTTTACAGTGTAAAAGGGGGAAAGGAATACTTTCAGAAAAAGTACTCTTTCCCCCTGTCAGATATAATGGAACCGGTTTTTATGCCTTCTGCTGTTCCACGAATTCTCTGTGGAGAGCGATCTGGGCGGTCTTGAACTGACTGCGGTCAATAATGAACTGGATGTTCACCTGACGCATCACCTGATCCAGTGCAAGAACATTGATCCCTTCATTCCAGAGAGCCGTTGCCGCTCTGGCAAGGAATCCGGGGATCTTCATATTGGTTCCGATAACGGAAACAATCGCCACTTCCTGTTTGGAAATAATGGCATGAGGCAATACTTTTGCAAGTTCTTCCAGGAACTCGTTCAATCTTTTTGCCTTCTGCGGCAGGTAGTGGGTAATGGTATTGGCATTGGTGTTTTTTGCAATGTAACTGATCTTGTATTTAGCGAGTACGGAAGTGATCTTGTTGTCATAACCGCACTCGCTTACCATGTCATGATCATGCACCTCAATGGCGATAATGTCGTTGCGTCCGCAGATCATTTCCACTCTGGGAACAGGGGAAACATAGTTTACAGAAATCAGAGTGCCGGGGTGTTCCGGATCGAAAGCATTTTTCACACGGATGGGGATCTCTTTAAGTTCCATATCCTTGGCGGCTTTTGCATGGATGGCTTCCATATCCATATCGGACAACTGGTCGGCAATGTCAAAGGAGGTTTCCCCGATGACCTGTACTTTATCCACGCCCATAAGTTTGGGATCGCCGGTGGAAAGATGGAATTCCTTGTGGATGATCCCTTCTTTTGCATCAGTGAGAACGGCAATGCGGCTGAAGGTGATCTCACTGTAGCCACGGTCATAGCGGCGCATGATCCCTTCATCATATTTCACATAGCCTGTGACAATGGGCATTTCCGTTGCAAAGTCGATTCCTTTGAATGCGGAAAGAATCGCTTCGTCAAAGGTGAGAATATCGGTACTCATCCAGCCGGAAAGATCTACAAAACGGGCATTGACGCCTCTTTTCTGGAGAATGAGAGTGGAGTTGTAGGCACTGTGGGCTTCCCCGATGGCAGCAAGAAATTCTCTGGTGGAGGGAAGGTATTCAGAGGGTTTCAGGTGACCTGCCGTACGCAGAAACATCAAATGTTCCAGGCAGGAACGGATCCCGTTGATGCGTTCATTTACAAAAGCATCCGCTTTTTCCAGATCCAGACCGATATCTGCAAAACTTTTATTGTATTCCAGCATTTTTTCACGCACGGTTTCCAGTGCATCTGTCCAGCGGGAATTGCCGGCGGCGATCTGACCGAAAACACCGGGCGCGCCGGTTTTCTTGTCTTCCAAGAGAAGATTGGTGATACTGGAGTAGGCAGAAACAACAAACACTCTGTTGTAAAGTTCCGCACCTTTTCTCTTACCAATGATCACATTTTCCATGACTTCGCCGAAACGGCTCATGGAAGTACCGCCGATTTTTTCAATGGTATGCTGTCCCATAATTGACAAAGCCTCCTATGAATAATATTATTGATGTTTATATTTTGTAAATTTTTGAAATCATCTCATCAGATATCTTCAATGCGGATGAGTTTCACGCTGTTGCGTACTTCCGGAAGATTATTGATGGATTCAATGGCACTTCTCACCGCTTTTTCCTTGGTGCAATGGGTGATGATGAGCATGGTCACATTGCTGTGCTGCTGCCCTTCACGCTGAATGACACTGGAAATACTGATACTGTTTTTGCTCAGGATGCCGGCAACTTTTTCCAGAACTCCGGGGACATCCAGAACCTGTACACGCAGATAATAACGGGAATCCACTTCGTCCATGGGTTTGATCCTGCTGTACTGGACTCCTTCCAGGAATCCGGGGATCCTGCGGGCTGCTTTGTTGACGATGTTGCGGCCGATATCAACGATGTCCCCTACAACAGCGGAGGCGGTAGCTTCTCTTCCTGCACCCCGTCCGTAGAAAAGGGTGTCGCCCACATAGTCACCTGTAACCATCACACCATTGAATACGCCGGAAATGGCGGCAAGCTGGGTGGTCTTGGGAATCATGGCAGGATGGACACGCACTTCCACTGCATTTTCCTCATTCTGCTTGATGATGGCAAGAAGTTTGATCTTGTAGCCCAGTTCATCAGCATTTTTGATATCGGCAAGGGTAATATCCCTGATCCCCTGTACATATACAGGATCCATTCCCAGCCATTTGCCGTAAGCAAGGGAGGCAAGGATGGAGGCTTTGTGGGCGGTATCGAATCCGTCGATATCCAGAGAGGGATTTGCTTCTGCATACCCCAGCTGCTGGGCATCTTTCAGAACAGGGGCAAAGTCGATCCCTTCATTTTCCATTCTGGTGAGGATATAGTTACAGGTACCGTTGAGGATACCGTACATTCTGGATATGCGGTTGCCGGAAAAACCTTCACGCAATCCCTTGATGATGGGAATACCACCGCCTACGCTGGCTTCGTAATAGAGATCCGCATTATTCTTTTCCGCAACGGCGAAAAGTTCTTCCCCGTGTTCGGCAAGAAGGGCTTTGTTGGCGGTCACGACGCTTTTTCCGGCATTCAGGGCTTCAAGGATAAACTTTTTGGCAATCGTTGTTCCGCCGATAAGTTCCACAACCACATCCACATTTCTGATCATAGCGGAAGCATCGGTTGTGAGCAGTTCTTTCGGAACAGCCACACCTCTGTCTGTTTCAATATCCAGGTCGGCGATCCCGGCGAGGGTAGCTTTGATCCCGGTACGTTTAGCGATCACATCTGCATTTTTCAACAGGCAGGAGGCTACTCCTGCTCCAACAGTTCCGAATCCGATGATTCCAACTTTGAATTCTTTCATAAAATAACTCCCGAAAATGGTATTGTTCTATTCAATTCATATATAATATACCATCTTTTTTAAAATTTCCCAATAAAAAGTTGAAAATTATTGTTGCTTTTCTTGAAAAATGATGATATTTTAAAAATCAAAAGTATTTTTTCAGCTTCTGCCGAACTTGCGGAAGGAGGAAAAATATTCTCTGCAACGGTAAAATACACACAATAAATAAAATAAAACAAACATTATTTGAGGTGAAAAATGAAAAAACTTCTTATCGCCGCGCTCTTTTCTTTTGCCGCAATGTGTGCTTTTGCACAGAAATCCGTGAATACAGCTATTACGGACATTGAGGAAGATCCCACCAACGGTCTGGAAATGACCCGCTGTCTTTTCAATGAGTATTATCTTGCTGAATTGACTACCCATGCCAAGGTCACTGTAACAGATTCCGCTTCCGTTCAGAAAAAGATCAATGCTTTGAAGATCCCCCGGGGTGTGAAACTTTCCGCAAAAAATGTGAAGGCTCTCTGTAATGCTGTGAAAGCCAAAGCTCTCTGCCTTGTTTCCATGAAACGCAATGTCAAAAACAAAAGTGTGGATGTGGTGATCCGTGTCATCAGTGCGGACAATAAACTGCTGGGCAGCTGCAAAGGCGTTATGAAGGGTATCGGCGATGCCGGAAAATTGAGTGCTGTTCTTGCTGCTGAATCCGCTGCCTTTGTCCGTGCCGCTGACAAAGCAGCTGCTCCCGCAGGAAAAAAGGCTGTCAAAGCTGCTAATGCTGCCGGAAAAGTGAAAAAGCCGGTTGCAAAAAAATAAGATTTTATACAGAACTTCCAAGCAGGGGCGACCCTGCTTTTTTTGTACCGGGATTTCCGTATGGAAAGGGGTTTTATGAAAACAGTTCTTCTTCTGATATGTTTATTTGTTGCTTTTCTGCTTGCAGGAAAGGAAAAAGATATCGTTGCCTACTCAAAAAATTGTGCCGTTACTCCGGAAGGGGCATTATTGGAGGAGGTATGGCAGGTGATCCCGGATGAAGAGTTTTTACAGACGGAAGAAGGAAAGAAGCCTTCCCGGAAAACGGTTATCAAAGTTGTTTATGAAAGGGAATATCTCTGTTTCGGTTTGAAAATGGTTACCGGACGTCCGGCAATGAGTGAAGCCGTAAAAAACAGCAGAGTCGATTCTGTTTCGGTGAAACTGTTCTCCCTTTCCGGTGCAAAAACAGCAGAATTTTTCGTGACGCCCTTGTGGGTGGAAAGCAGTTGGAAACAGAATAAGATCCACCGTTCCGGAGTGAAACGGGGGGGCGATTATTATTCTGCGGAAGTACGGATCCCGCTTTTTGCGGAAGAGGAATTTTTTGAGAAGGGGCAGAAATATCAGCTGGAATTCGTACGGAAAAGTCTTTCTTCCTCCGGTAAACGGGAGACCGCCTTTTTCAGGGGATCTCTTCTGACGGGAAATCTTGCTTATACAGACAATGCGCCGCGTACCAATAAAAAAGTCTGGCGCAACGGGGAAATGAATACCTTTTTCAAACGTCCCAATATCCGCTGGAATTCCAACTGGGATCTGGGTGAGGGGGATTATCTTCAGCAGGGTTGGAACCTGAACAAGGCAAAGGGCAGGGGAAATTTTGAAGTTTTTGCCCATGAAGACAAGGCGGATGATTATTATGTGGTGCTGCGTAACGGGGATTTTTATCAGATGTATAAAGGCACGGAAAAGAAGATGAGCTATACCTTTCAGGCAAAAGGCAAAGGGGTGCTGAAAGTCCGTTTCCTGCGTTTTTCCTTCCGGAATCAGGCGTTGCGTTTTCTGGGAGTGCGTTCCGAACGGGAGATCCGTCTTGATTCAGATAAATGGCAGACTTACACGGGAACGGTTGAAAAGTCCACCGGTACAGAATATCTTGCACTGGATTTTTCAACGGAAAACAGTGAGATCATGCTGGATGAGGCCTATATGCGGGGAATAAAATAAATCTTTTTCAACTTTATATTACCGCTTTTTCTTTCTGGAGATGACCCGGTTGCGGTCATCTTTTTTTATACCTCCATTCCTTGTTTATTACGGTAAAATTACCTTTTTATTGCATGAAAATTATGAGTTTGCAATCTTTAAAATCCTTTTTTACGGAATTTGAACTTAAATAGAAATATTGATAACCTGCATGTTATTATAAAGTCAGAAATGATATATTGTAATTTTTTATGTTTTTATTATTTTATGTGCCGGAAAAACAACAGGAGATGTAAATGAAATGTATTGCAAAAAGTATGGGAATATGCCATATTGCCTCTGGTATCAGAAGAATGAAAAAACAGTTTTTCAACAGGGATCTTTTCTTTTTTATTTTATTGCTTTTGGGCGGGAGTTTATCCATTACTGCTCTTTGCTGTATGCAGGGAGAGTCCCTTTATGAACTTTTTCCGGAGTGGTTCGGATATATCTTTGGTGGCAGTGTGGTCATTTCCATAGGATATTTTATTTTTCTTGCCCTTTCCGCCCTGACTTACAAAGTAAATACGAATGCGTTTCCGGAAAAAGATTTGCCTTTCTGTACGGTACTTGTTCCGGCATATAATGAAGGCAGACATGTGGCGGAAACGTTATGGAGTCTTCTGGAAGCGGATTATCCGGAGGAAAAACTGGAGATCATTGCCATCAATGACGGAAGTAAAGATGATACGCTCTGCTGGATCCAAAGAGTTGTAAGGGGGTCTTCCGGACGCGTTTCCTGTATTGATCTAAAGGTAAACAAAGGTAAGAAATATGCTTTATATACCGGGATGAAACGTGCCAAAGGGGATTTTATCGTTACCGTGGACAGTGATTCCCTTGTGAATAAAGATGCCGTACAAAAATTGATGATCCCCTTCCGTGATCCCGCTATCGGTGCTGTTGCGGGAAATATCCGGGGGAAAAAGGAGGATACAAATTTTTATATGCAGATGATGGATGTTCTGCTTATTTTCGGTTGTGAGTTTCTCCGTGGCGGACAGAGCGTGACCGGAAATGTATTCTGTACTCCCGGAGCTTTGAGTGCGTACCGTAAAAAAAGTGTTCTGCCGCTTCTGGATGAATGGCTCAACCAGAATTTTCTGGGAGTACCTTCCACTATCGGGGAAGACCGTGCCATTGCCACTTTATTGCGCCGGGAGGGATACCGGATCGTGCATCAGAAGGATGCGCTGGCGGAAACCTGTCTTCCCGGAACATATATCCAACTTGTAAAAATGCTTATCCGCTGGACAAGAAGTGATATAAGGGAAAATTTCCTTATGGCGGGAACGGTATTGAAAAATCTTTCTTCCTTCTCCTGGCAGGATGTCAGTTATTTTATCCATTGGATCAGTATATTTCTCAATATGTTTCTGCCCTTTGTTTTTCTTCCGGCTGTATTGATTTTTTTATGGGTATCCTCTTTTCCTCTTTACCAGACAGCTGTTCTCTTTATAAGTGTTATGGTATGGAGTCTGCTTCCTGCCATCGTTTACGGGAATGAACGGGGGATAAGTAAAGTATGCCGTGCATTTATTTTCGGCTTTTTCACTCTGCTTTTTCTTTCCTGGATGCCCATCTATTCTCTCTTTACCATGCGGAATTCCAAGTGGCTCACAAGGGAAAAGAGGGTATGAAAAAAGGGATCGCTGTATGTTATTTGATATGTACAGCAATCCCTTTATGATTTTACTGCGGAAGAAAACGTTTATACGATTTTATCCGCAACAGCTTTTCTGATGTCGGGAAGATCCATTTCTTTCAGGATCCCGGGTACCATGAAGGAGAGAGGGAATCTGGAGAAGGGATCGGAGAGAAGAGCCTCGTAAGAAGGGGTTGCTTCATCCACAAGTTTGAGTCTGTGGATCTTGTCGGAAAGAAGAGCTGCCATTAAAGCTGTAACACAGCCCAATCCATGAGCTTCCACCGTAAGAACCATATCGGAAGGAGCATTTTCCGCAATAAGGGCGACTGCACTTAAAAGGTCAAAGACTCTTTTGCCGAGTTCCGGAGCGTTCCACATGATGCCCAGAGAAGCATAATGGTAATCAAACTGGTAGGCACTGAAAAAATCTCTCTTCCAGGGTTGATCCGTTCCGGAAGGCATCATTTCTCCGATACCCCGGGTATCCAGAGCGTAAAGAAGTTCCCCGTTTTCAGGATCCCGTTCCCCCATTTCCTCTTTGCTGTCAAGGGAGGGGATGACAAGTGTGATATTTTTCTTTGTGTCATCCGGATTATATACGATATTGGGCGTATAGGAGGCAAGAATACTCATAATGGAATCTTTTTCCGTTTCCAGACCGAATCTGTTGCGGAAAAGATCTTTTTTGATCGCCCGCCACCTTAATTTCCTGTAATAGGGAGCCTTTTGCGGAAGAGTGATCTTCAGGAGAGAAAGAAGAGTGTTTTTCAATTCTTCTTTTGAACGGGCTTTTCTTTCCCCGGCAAATTTTTCCGCCATATCCTTTATGATTTCCCAGATATATTTATTGCCGGCAAGATTTCTCAAATCGCCGTCTTTGACTGCGTATGTGCTTTCCGGTGCGGGAAGAGTAAAACCGGGTTCCGGTGCATTTTCCTTTCCTGCAATATGTTTTGTCAGGAATCCATACATGGCTTCCCGGTTGGCTTTGGAGAATCCGTGTTCATCCGGACCGATGAAATATTGGGTATCACGATCGGAAAGAAGGGAATTGATCTTTTTGACCTCCGCACAGGTTTCCACCACGCCCCTGGGGTCGAAAAAGTCCTTTTTCTGTCCCATGATCAGGATATGACGGGGTGCCTGGGCAAGGAGGAAATCTCCCATTTCCAGACCGTATTCAAAAGCGTGGGGCGGCATCTGTTCGATGTCGGCGGGCAGTTCATTTTCTATATTGTGTTTCCAGCTTGTCACATAACAGCTGGGGGCAACTGCCACAGGACGGGGGTCGGCTGCTGCCACCCATGTGGTAAGGGTTCCGCCTCCGGAGTTTCCTGTAACACACAGGCGGGAGGAGTCGATCTCGCTTCTTGTTTCCAGATAATCCAGCCCTCTTACGCCGTCCCATGTACGCCATGCTCCCAGCCATTCGCCGCACAGGGAGAGATTTTTACCCATAAGGTTGTGGTTGCCGCAAAGTCCGAATTTTGTGGGGGTATCTCTGTATTGCTGACGTTCTCCCTGTTCCACAGGGTCAACGGCAAGGACGGCAAAACCTTTTTTCACCAGACCAACGCACGCGGAACGGTAAGTATCGCTTGCCTTGCCCTCTTCCGCATGACCGCAGAGGAAAAGTACACCGGGGACTTTTCCGGAAACGCCGGAAGGCAGATAGAGATTTGCTGTGACGGGATAGGAGGGACGGCTGTAATAGATGATATTTTCCACAGAATATCCGTCAAAGGTATTTTTTCCGGTAACGGAAGCAAGAAGCGGAGTACGTTCCGGGAAAGCAAAGATTTTTTCTATTTTGCTTTTTACCTCTTTTACATAGGAAGCTGCCTGTTCTTTTGTTGTGATGGCATCCAGTTTCTTTCTGCGTTCTTCAAAGTTTTTTCTTGCCAATGCCACATAATACTCATTGACATTGTTTCCGAAAAGGGAATTTGTCATTTTTTACCTCATTTATTATGGTTGTTCTATTTGAAAAATCTCATGAGAAGTCTGTTCCGATTCCCGGAATTTCTGCGGGGAAAGACCGGTTTCATTACGGAAATATCTTGTAAAATAAACCGGATCGGAAAAACCGGATTTCACCGCAATATTTTTCACGGAAAGATCGGTGGTTTTCAGAAGTTTTGCAGCACAGGCGAGCCGCTGTCGGATAAGATAGGTGGATAAAGGTATATTGTAGGCTTTGCGGAATTCCCGGGAAAGATGCACTCTGTGTATGGAAAGAGTTTCCGCTATCTCATTTACATTCATCCTCTGATCTGTATAATGAAGATCTGCAAGAGCTTTGGCAAGGGAGGCATAATTCCTTTCCGGTTTGTCTGCCGGGGAATCTTTTCCCTTTTCCTTGGAAATGTGTGTACTTAAAATAAGAACTTTCACCCCTTCAGCAAGGGCGGAAAGCATACTGGTATCATCCTTTTTTCTGATAAGATCATAAAGAAGGGAAAAGAGTTCCTCCGGGCAGGTTCCTGCATAATGAGGGGTTCTGGGGATATTGAATCTTTTCCAGAATTCTCCGGAAAAATTCCCTTCAAAAGCTACAAAACAATACTGTCCGCCATTGCCGGGGGGAGCGTCAAAAATATGAGTTTCCCCGGGCATAAAGTAACACACATATCCCGGCTGCATGGTATATTTTCCTTCCGGAAATTCCACCTGGAAAACGCCATCCGTACACCACAAAACCTCCAATGAGTGCAATGTACGGGGTTTCGGCAGCAGACCGTGCCGGATAAGTCCCCTTCCGCAGGAACGTATCCGGAAAGGAAAATTTCCCGCCAGATCCGTAAAAGCAGCAAAACTCCATTCAAATTTCTGTTTCATATCCGGAATGTATCAAAAATATTAAAAATGTTACATTTGTCCTATTGTGAATAAGCCCTTTATGGATTAAAATATACTGGAGAAAAATATTTTTACAAGGTAAATACGGAAAAAAGCCATGAAAATATTTTTTTGTTCCACAGGTAAAAATGAAATTTTATTACAAAAATAACAGAAAGAAGGAAGGTATGAAACGGAAAAATTATTTTACCCTTATCGAACTGTTGGTGGTTATTGCGATAATCGCCATTCTTGCGGCGATGCTTCTTCCCGCATTGAACAATGCCAGAGCTATTGCCAATGCCATCAAATGTACATCCAATCAGAGACAGATCGGGTTGTCATTTGTGCTGTACGCCAACGATTTCAAGGATTGGACGATCGGAAGTTCCACATTGTATTCCAAAAATTCCGCCGGACAGACAACTGCTGAAAAACGCAATCCCTGGCATCACTTCCTGGCAAAACCCAATCCCAGCAATGCCTATGGATCCCCCACAGAAAAGAAACTTCTTATCGGGTATCTGCCTATGATCATCTATGCAAAACCCGGTAAAGACCTGATTTCCTGCCCTGTTGAGATGGGGGAACCCAGCGGTTCAGACAACTGTGATTATACGATCTGTGATTTCAGTCAAAACCAGGCGATTTATGACAAGTGCGGTTTCTGGAAATTAAGTTCTTTCCGCAGTAAGTATGTGGACAGTTACGGACGGGGAAAAACAATAAGCCCTTCCAACCGTGTATGGTTTGCCGACTCTCATGACTATGGGAATATCAAAGCACACATTCCCCGTCATACAAAGGACAAGGCATTTGTCATGTCTTACGCTGACGGACATGTTGGAAAGGTGAAAGTAACGCAAATGTCCCCCCGGCTGACAAAGATAACAAATGCGGAATACATCAAAAAGTTTGGTGGTGTCATCAATGCTGTTTCCCCCTCTGAAAGGGATTTCCCCTACAGTGGGACTACCGGGGAAAGTCTCTGGTGATTTGTATAAGAATAATCCAATCGAAAATAACATAAAAGGAACAAAATGAAAAAAACATTATTTCTGCTGTTGTCCTGCCTGCTTGGCTGTATGAGCCTTGCATCCGCAGAGAAAGTCATACTTTCTGAAAAAGGAAAAACCTCATTTTCCATCGTCATCCCTGCAAATGCTTCCCCCGCCCACAAACGGGCTGCGGAAGAATTGGCAAAATATACGGCAAAGATCTCCAATGCCCCTGTGGCAAAAATCGGGACTGCTCCGGTAAAGGGCCTTCTGCCCGTTTATCTGGAAATCTCCAAAGAGAAACTTCCCATGATCGACGCCTACCGGTTGAATGTAAGCAAAAATGCTGTACGCATCTCCGGTCAGACCGCCCAGGCTCTTCTCCATGGTGTGTACCGTCTCCTTTTCAAATATGCCAATATGAGATGGCTTGTTCCCGGGGAAGATGGGGAATATTTTGTTCCCGGAACGAAAATAGCTATTCCCGTTCAGAATAAAGTGGATTCCCCCGCATTCTTCCGCAGGGGGCTGGAACTCAACTGCGCCAATACTTCCGGGATCATGAAAGATACCTGGGACTGGATTTTGCGTAACAACTATACTCTTGGCTATTATGACGGTGCCGTATATGCCGATAAAAAATGGAAACCCGAACTGGGGATCGCTTTGAGAGAAAGAGGCAGTTATGTCCGGGAAAGTAAAATGTTCTGCGGCATACTCACCGGTACAAGGATCCGGAAAGGTGCCGGAACGGAAAAAAAGGAACTGGACAAACTTTTTGTCACCAATAAGGACTTTTTCCCCCTTGTGGAAGGAAAACGCATTTATATGAAAGGGCATGAACAGCCCTGTACCAGCAATCCCGGCGTGATCAGAATGATGAGTGAACACGTCCTTATGCATGCCCGTACTCTTTCCGGAAAAGGACAGGCTTCTTTTGCTGTCATCAATCAGGACGGTACCACATGGTGCAAATGTCCTTCCTGCCTTGCCATCGATCCTGCAAGCGAAAAGAAAAACAACTATATGTCCACAAGATACTGGACACTTCTCAATCACATTTTCAAAGGCGTTCTGGAAAAATATCCGGATGTGATCCCCTACGGGCTTGCCTATCAGAACTTCCAGACCGTTCCCGACGGCGTAAAGATCGATCCCCGCATCGGTGTGGGACTTTCCTTCAACCGCCGCTGCTTCCGTCACAATCTGGATGACCCCAAATGCCCCACCAATACGGAATTTCTCAAATATTACACCGCATGGGGAAAACTGCCCAACAAGACCTATTCCCGTGAGGAACTCCATGCCGGTGTGGGCAGTTTTATGATGCCCTCCGCCCGTCAGATGGTGCAGGGATTCAAGATCTACAATAAAGTGGGGATCGACGGGGCTTCCATCTGTACCGTTCCCCCGGATGGCACTTACCGTCCTTTCTATACCGATGTCGTAAAACAGGGCTGGTTCTGTGAATGGCAGACCCTGTATCTTGCAGGGCTTGCTCTGTGGGATCAGAGTGCGGATACAGATAAATATCTGGAAGAAGCCAACAGTCTCTACTACGGAAAAGGCTGGAAAGGCGGTATGAAAGAATTCCGTACCCTTCTAGACAAAGCCTGCCGGGAAGATTCCGGCTGTTACGGCTGGGGACATGGTACACCTCCCGGAAGAGTCCTTGCCAAAGCCGGTTTACTGGAAAAATTGGAAAAATGCCTTACCGATGCGGAAAAGGCCGCCAAAGACGATGCCAGAGCATTGGCGCATATCAAACGGGAAAAATATCTTTTCAATATCTCCCTTGTAGCCGCCGCCAAGGAATTTATGAGTTCCTATAAAGAACTCAAAGGTTTTACCGCTCCCGGTAAGATCAAAATCGACGGAAAAGCGGAAGATGCCTGGAAGAAAACTGAAACCTATTCCTCCTTCCGTAAATTTGCCCCCGGCAATATCGACAAGGAAAAAAGCTCCCTTGCCAAATATCAGACCTTTGTACGGGCTATGTACGACAAGGAAAATCTCTATCTCTTCATTGAGGCGATGGAGCCCGATCCCGGTACCGTTGTGATGAAGAAAAACAAAGGGGATGCTCCCTGGGGCGATGATGCTCTGGAAATTTTCCTCACCCATCCCAACTTCAACGGCGGATATTATCACTTCGCCTTTACAAGAAAAGGCGCATTGTATCAGGCAAAGACCACTCCCGGGAGCATGACTGCCGATGCTTCCATCAAGACCGATATAGAGATCGCCTCCCTTTCCATGCCGGACAGATGGTGTGCGGAAGTGCGTATCCCTGCCGGAAAGATCGGTCAGACCTTTGATGACGGTCACACCTGGCAGATCAATATTGCCAGAGGCCGTAAAAATACCAAAGGAAATGAATTGAGCAGTCTTACCGGAAGTTTCCACGGTGCATATCTGCCCCTTTCTCTTGCCGGAAAAATGGTAAGCAGCAAGACCGGTAACAAGGATACCAGACTGTGGCAGAACGGTAATTTCAGTGACATATTTGTCAAACCCAATGACAAATGGGCGAAAAACTGGAATCTGGGAAAGAAAAATTCTCTTGCCAGAGGCTGGGCATTGAATGTGGCATGGAAGGGAGGATCCACTTTCGAGATCCTCACCCACCCCGGCACCAATGATAACTATGTACATCTGAAAAACGGGAATTTCTATCAGCGTCATGCCGGAAAGGATAAAGCACTTAAATATACCTTCCGGGCAAAAGGAAATGGACTTCTCACCATTATGGTATTCCGTTACCAGCGGGCAAAATGGCCCAAGCATATTGCTACAGAAAGTATTTTGAAGCTGAAACTTGACGGAAAAAGCCAGTGGAAGACTTATACCGGTACTTATGTAAAGAAAAATGCCGATGAACTCATCTCCTTTGTATTCTGGGCAGATAAGACCGGGGATTTCTATATAGATGATGTCTATTGCTACGGTGCGGATGTGCCTGCAAAAAAATAACCGTTCCGGGGAAGAAAAAGAATGGAAGAAAAAGCTGTGAAATTTCTTCATCTGGACTTGAAGGGGATCGTTCCCGGTATTGACCGTTTCCGGAAGTTTCTTCAATATTTTGCTTCTCTTGGTTTTGAGGGGATCGTGCTGGAATGTGACTGCCGCATCCCCTGGAAATGTTGGGAAGGTGCCGGGGAATACCGTTTCACAAAGGAAGAGATCGTTTCGCTTGCCGGCTGTGCGGAAAGTCTGGGAATGGAGATCATTCCCCTTATCCAGGTACAGGGCCACATGGAATGGGTGCTGAAAGAGGAAAAGTACGCTTTTCTGCGGGAAAACGGTTTTTACAATGATCTGTGTCCCTCCCATCCGGAGGCAAAAAAAATCCTTACGGAATGGATCGATGAAACTGTTTCTCTCTTTCCCCGTGCGAAAAGGATCCATCTGGGCGGGGATGAGGCGTGGCATCTGGGATGCTGTCCGGTATGTCAGGAAAAGATCTCTTCCGATCCCCTGAAACGGGGAAAGATGGGGCTTTTTGCCGACCACGCTTCCTTTCTTGCAAACTATGCAAAAGAAAAATATTCTTTGCAGGTGATGCTGTGGGATGATATGTTCTGCAAAGTGGAAGGGGAACTTCTTGACCATCTTCTGGCAGAATTTCCTTCTGATACCATTTTTGTCCATTGGAAATATCTGGGGGATGTGAATGCGGAACTTTCCAAAATCTCTTCCGGGAACCGCAGGGTATGGGGGGCTTCCGCCATACGCTGCACCTGGGCGAACCATTTTATCCACGCCCTGAATTTTGTGGGTGAGAGGATCGAAAATATAAAGAACTGGGAAAATACCGGATTACCCGTCCTGCATACCACATGGGGCCGCCCCAATGACCTCTGGAATCCTTACGGTCCATGGGAAGCATTGATCCCGGAATTCATTGCTGCCGGAAAAGGTGTGGCGGTATGGGAAAAACATCCCTGGAAGGCTTTTACTGTGCAGATGGATGAGGCAGTAAGGCGCGGGGACTATAAAATGCTGGAAGAGTGCCTTGCCGAAGGGGAAAAACTTCCCTGTGCCGATGAATGGGAAGAGGCGGGAAAAGCCTTTTTCCTTCTGGGACTGCGTTATGAGATCCTGCGTCTGGAGGCAAAAGGGCATCTGGAACTTGTACGGATACGGGAGGTATTAAGTAGATATGGAAAGGGAGATCCTGCCGGTTGTGAAAAAGATTATGCCGCCTGCCGGGAAAAAGTGCGTCTGAAAATGGAAAAATGGGAAAAAGATCTTGAAGAATTCTGGAAAAAGAATACTTTAAGCGATTTTGAAGAATACAGAGATCTGCGGAAGGCAGAATTTTTTGAAGAAGAACTTTTTGAAAGGAAAATGCAATAATGGATCATTGGGGAAAAGTGCAGAACCTTGACGGGATATGGGATTTTGCTTTTACGGAAAAAGGCCTGGAGGAGCTGGATGTAAAAAATATCCATTTTGATACGGCGTCCTCTGTACCGGGATGTTTTGATACTCTGCCGGAATATTATAATTTCCGGGGAAGCGGTGTTTACAGAAGAACGGTTTTCTGCGGCGGACTTATCCGGCTTTCCTTCGGCGGAGTGACTCTGCGGGGTGCTGTTTACTTTGATGGTGTTCTCATCGGTAATCTGGAACACCCTCTCACTCCGGAAGAGATCGTTTTTGATGCCGGTGAGAGAAAGGAACATACTCTTGTTATTGCTGTGGAAAATATCTTCCATGAGGAAAATTCCTCTCTCTTTCACCAGTATTATGATTACTATGGATTTGGCGGTATCTGCCGGGAAGTTACTCTGGAGGAACTTCCTTCCTGCTATATGGAAAGAATTTCTGTTATCCCTCTTTCTTATGAAACAGGGGAAGTAAAAATTTCTGTATATTTCGGCGGAACTGTTCCTGCAAATGGGGAGATTTCCATACAGTTTGATACGGAGGAAAAGGAAAGCTCTTATTCTTTCAGCGGGGAGAAATTTGAACTTGTCAAGAAGGTTCCTTCCCATCAAGTCTGGTCTCCAAAATCTCCTGCCATGCATAAGGTGAACGTTGCCGTTTCCGGACAGAAAAAGGAGATTTCTTTCGGTATCCGTATTCTTTCCTGGAATGACCGGAAACTTTGTGTCAACGGGGAGGAACTCAAACTTATCGGTTACAACCGGCATGACAGTCATCCCCAGTTCGGTTATGCTGTGCCCCTTACACTTTGTGCTTCCGACCTGCATCAGATCCAGAGTCAGGGGTGTAATTTCATCCGCGGATGCCACTATCCGCAAAGTGAGAAATTCCTTGAACTTTGCGACCGTATGGGGATACTTGTATGGGATGAAACTCTTGCATGGGGCAATAAGGAAGAACATCTTGCGGATCCTGTTTTCCGTAAGAAACAGAATGAATGTGCCCGCCTTATGGTGCGTGCAAGCATCAATCACCCCTCTGTCATCATGTGGGGATTCCTCAACGAATGTGCCTCCGATACGGTTGCCGGGTATGAATTGATCTCCCAACTGCGGCAGACTATTCTTTCTGAAGATACTTCCCGCCCCATAACCTTTGCCTCCAGCAGAGGAACAAAGGAACTGTGTCTTGATCTGGTGGATATCGTTTCCTATAACTCTTACCCCGGGTGGTATCTGGGGATCAATGAGGCAAGACCTTTCCATCTTGTTGCAAGTACATTTGATGAACTTCTCGCTTTTGCGGAAGAAAAGGGAAGCGGTAATAAGCCTTTCATCATAAGTGAAGTGGGAGCTGCCGCCATCATCGGGGAACGCAACGGGGAAAGATGGTCGGAAGATTACCAGTCGCAGCTTCTTGCGGAAGTATTGCGTTATACTCTGGAAAATGACCGTGTTAACGGGCTTGCCATCTGGCAGTATTGCAACTCCCGTACCTATGCAGCCACAAGCGGGATCATTGTGAGACCCCATGCCATGAATAATAAGGGGGTGGTGGATGAATACCGCCGTCCGAAACTGGCTTATTACACCATTAAAAATATGCTGAAAAAATAAAAATTGCCGTTATACACAAAACAGTCTGAACCGGGAGAAGATACTCTCTGTTCAGACTGTTTTTTTTGTATCCGGATGTTACGGATCAGAAACGGAAAATCTTTACACTTTTTTTATGACAAGAGCCGCAATAAAAAGCCAGATGACAAACATTACACAGCTTATGATCCATACCGGAAGCCAGCCCATGGTAAAAACAAGGGTAAGGGCGAATGCTGTCCAGAGTCCGCCGCCCATAATGGGTTCATGGATAAGCTGTTTGTAACCGAATGAAGCGGCAGCTTCTGTTTTGCTTTCCGGGTCAACGGTTCTCAAAAGCATAAGTCCGGTGGCAGTTACGCCGGTAGCCTGTCCGAATTCTGCGATGGCTTTTTCAAACCATGCTTTTTTCAGGAGTTTCGGACCGAGAAACATGATGGTGAACACACAGAAAATACTTCCTGCGATCACAAGAATGAGAAGGGGCAGGAAATTATTGGCAACAACTTTCAGCTGGATCGTTGCAACAGCGGAAACAACAAGAAAGTCCAGAGCTGTTCCGGAAAGACGCTGCATCTGTTCCTTGTTGACAAGATTCCCCAGTTTGACTTTGTTGAGAATGATTTGCAGAAAAACACCGCCGATCATGCAGAGGGGGAACAGGGGAAAGCCTTTGAAAATACGCATTTTCGCATCGGGGAAAAGAAAAATTTCAAGGTGCTGCAATCCTTTGAGAAGTCCGAATCCGGCAAGAATGGCAAGCCCGATAAGGGAGATATGGAATGCCAGAGAATCAATGGAGTCGCAGAATACGGTCTGCAAACCGGCGGGAGGCTGCTCCTGCAGTGTATAGATCCCGATCCTTTCCATCTGTTTTCTTTCTTTGAACGTACGGATCTCTTTAACATGACCTTTCTTCAATGCCCAGTTCACAAGGATCATCCCGATGACGATCCCTATGATCATCCCGCAGGTGGCAACGGTATAACCCAGAGCGATACCGTCTTCCCATTTGAAACTTTTAAATACGTCCGCAGTTCCCCCTACTGTCCCGTGTCCGCCCTGGAAACCGATTTCCAGCAGATTTCCGAATGCGGGATTCAGTTTGAAAAGAGGCAGAAACAGGAAGCCTGCCAGTCCGAGTCCCACCGTATATTGTCCCCAGGCAAGGAGCTGCCCCATGCAGATCTGCGGAAACGCTGTACGCAGGATCGTGGAAAGTTTCGGGGTAACCGCTCCCAGAAAAAGAGAGGCAAAGATAACATTTATGAGAAAACCGGGCAGAAGTTTGATACTGTTGATCCATTGCACCGGAATATATTTCTGGAAAACTGTGAAGATGAACAATCCCAGAAGTCCGCCGATAACGGAACTTGGCAGATAGAGTTTCTGGAAAAGCGGTATGGCACTGCGCAGAAGTTTTCCCAGTACCAGTAAAAGCGAAAGCAGACAGAATACGATCACAGCAAGCATAAAAAAATCCTTTTTTGAGTTATTGTCAGTCTGATTAATTTACCAGTAAATCGGAAAATTGCAAATTATTTTCTCTCTGTTGTGTAATAAAAGAAATCCCCGGATGGAGATTTTTCTCTTCCGGGGATGAAATAACTTTGGAAAAAGCTTTTCTTATACGATCTTTTCAAAGTCGCTTGCTCCATGTTTGCACAGGGGGCAGACATAGTCGGCGGGAAGTTCTTCCCCTTCATAGACATAACCGCAGATCTGGCAGACATATCCTTTTTTCCCTTCCGTTTCGGGAGCGGGTTTCACATTTTTCTGATAGTAGTTATAGGTCATGGTTTCCGTCTGGGAAAGGACTCTGGATTCGGTGATGCAGCAGATAAACATCACATGGCTGTCCAGATCCACTTCCTCTTCCACCTTGAGGGAGAGGAAACTGTTGATATAACTGGGCAGGAAAACAAGCCCGTTAGCGGAACGCAGTTTGGGGAAGTCTTTGAACTTATCCACGTTTCTGCCGCTGTGGAAACCGAATCTTTCAAAGATCTCGAAGGGAGCATCTGTGGAAAGGCAGTTGAGGTTCATGATCTTTGTTTTCTGGATCACATGGCAGGAGTAATTCTGTTTGTTCAATGTAACGGCAATACGGTTGGGGGTATTGGTCACCTGGGTGACGGCATTGACGATAAGGGCGTTATCCCTTGTGCCGTCATTGGAGGTGAGGGCATAAAGACCGTAGCCGATATTGAAGAGTGCTGTAAGATCGTTCTGCTGCCGGGAATCCCCTTTCTGGACAAGATAGGCACTGGAAAGTTCATCAGCAAGAGCGTCAAGCGTCTGACTGCTTTCTGCATTGAGGGCAGATTTGATGCTGACTGTATTCTGGGCAAAGGTGATATTTTTGCATTCTTCCAGCATCCCTTTCATCACTTTTGCTGCGAGAGGAGCCCAGGAACCGTTTTCAATAAGTCCTACTGTACGGTTCTGGAAATTGCGTTCCACAAGACCGTGGATAAAGGTATGCATGAAGGGGAAAATATCCGCATTGTAGGTCGTTGTGGCAAGGACAACTTTTCCGTAACGGAAGGCTTCAGCGATTGCCTGCGCCATATCACATCTGGCAAGATCCCGTACAACAACTTTGGGACAGCCGTTGGAACGCAGTTTTTCCGCAAGGATCTCTACCGCCTTTTTGGTATTACCGTAAATGGAGGTATAGGCAATAAGGATGCCTTCACTTTCAATGGAGTAGGAACTCCAGGTGTTGTAAAGATCCAGATAGTAACCCAGATTTTCTGTAAGGACAGGACCATGCAGCGGGCAGATGGTCTGAATATCCAGTCCGGAAGCCTTTTTCAGAAGGTTCTGCACCTGATTGCCGTATTTGCCTACGATCCCGATGTAATAACGGCGGGCTTCATCCAGCCAGTCTTCTGTCACATCCAGCGCACCGAATTTACCGAACCCGTCGGCGGAGAAAAGAACTTTGGAAGTGGTATCGTATGTAACGATGACTTCAGGCCAGTGTACCATGGGGGCGGCGACAAAGGCGAGAACATGTTTACCCAGAGAGAAGGTATCGCCTTCGGCTACTGTAATACGGCGGTCGGCAAAATCTTTACCGAAAAAGTTCTGCATCATGGTAAAGGCTTTGGCGGAAGAAACGATTTTTGCTTCCGGATAAAGTTCCATGAAATTGGCGATATTGGCGGCGTGATCCATTTCCATGTGCTGGATGATAAGAAAATCCACGTTTCTGCCGTTGAGGGCTTTTGTGATGTTATCCAGCCACTGGTGAGTGTATTTTGCATCCACTGTATCCATGACGGCTACTTTCTCGTCAAGGATGACATAAGAGTTGTAACTCATTCCGTTGGGGACTTTGTACTGACCTTCAAAAAGATCGGTGATGTGATCGTTCACTCCTACATAAAGAATATCTTCTCTGATCTGCATAGATTCCTCCATTTTC
The DNA here is from genome assembly GCA_045612485.1 of Victivallales bacterium. Lineage (GTDB taxonomy): Bacteria > Verrucomicrobiota > Lentisphaeria > Victivallales > UBA1829 > RGIG5327. The sequence goes on from JAZKZE010000030.1 coordinate 40,468, forward strand.
TGTATAAAATTTTCTGTACGGATCATGCTGTAATATAGCACAGAAAAAAGTTTCCTGCCAATCAAAAAACGTAATTTAAGAAAAAAATCGTATTTTTTTCAATCCAAAAGAACTTTTCCCCGGTCGGCACATTGTTTTCTGTAGGCAACCGGGGCAATTTTGAAGAAACTCTTGAACACCTTGGAAAAGTGGTACCGGTCGGAAAAAGCGGTTTTTTCCGCGATCTCCTTTATGGAAAGATCGGAATGAAGAAGCAGACTCAGGGCCTTTTCCATTCGGATGGATAAAAGATAATTTTTTGAGGTCATGCCGGTTTCTTTCTTGAAAAGTGCGTAATAGGTATTCAGGGATAAACCTGTCCGGCGGCAGATCTCCCTGCAGGAGTGACGGGAACCGGGTTCTGAACTCATAATATCAATGGCACGTTTGATCCTGGGATCGAGAATGGTCTTTTCCCGGGGGAGAAAACGCTCTTTCGGAAAGGAGAGAAAACAACTGTAAATAATCATACGTAAGTGCAGGGATAAATTGGGTTCACTGCGGTCGGAACGCAAACTTTCTGCATGAAAGGCAATATTTCCCGCAGGAAGGGTAATAATACCCCGTTTCACATGGTCAAAAGGGGGCGGTGCGGAAAAATGAATGTAAAAATGGGGAAAGGGTTTTGTCATGGAACTGGTAAATGTAGTGTAGGGGGGAATGAGGATGACTGTATCCGGCGTGAGTGCTGTTATCCTGTCATCTTCTTTGAGAAACGCCCCTTCCTCCCTGTTCCAGTAAAGCCGCCAGGAGTGGGAATTGACATTTGTATATTTCCAGAAATCGATCCTTTCAATATAATCAAAACCGCTTATTCTGACATCAAAAATACTTTTCCCGCCTTCTGAATCCGGAAAAATTGTGTTTTTTGACATAATAACACCACTTTTGTACATTTATTTTTTTGTGTTTCCGTGTATAGTAATATACATGGAAAAATCAAAAATCCAACCCCGCAACAAAAAAACAACAGGAGAAAAAGATGTTTGCAAAAGATCCTCTGCATCTGAAGCTGGATATTGCCCTTGAAAAACTGCTTGCCAAAAGGAAAGAACTTATTGCCAACCTTCCCAAAGGTGTCGCTTACGGTGCCCCTGCCGCCAGACGGCCGGAAGGATATGTGGAAGAAGATAAAGAACTTGGTGTACTGAACTTTGAATGGGCAGACCAGATCAGAAAGGAAAATGATGAATGTAATGAAGTCCTTTTTGAGATCCTTGCCGGTCTTCCCCGTTGTGACAGAAATACTCTCCCCAAACTTACCCCGGATAAAGTCTGGGTATGGGGCGGTCCCACTCCCCAGTGGGGCGGAAGTATGGCGGATGATACCCTTGTGAGGGGGGCGGATTATTTCAATGCGGAAAATGCTGTATATGTTTACGGCCCCACCACAGACAAGATGATGCAGATGCACTCCAAATACAAAAAAATGCTCTGCCAGGTGAACTCCAACTGCCGTACAGCCGGAGCGTTGTATCACTCTGAAGAAGAAAATGCGGCACTTTTGAGCGAACTTTCTCTCAAATACCCCAATATCGTCGGAGCCATGTGCGATGACTACTGTACCGGGACAAACCGTATTCTTCTTCCCGAACGCTTTGAAAAGATCTACCGCGGCACGAAGAAGTACAATAAAGATCTGAAAGTATATGGCGTAGTTTATGCCCATGAACTTGCTGTCCGCAACTTCCAGCTCATTCAGGATTATGTGGATGTGGTCAACTTCTGGATCTGGAACAAAGATGAGATCCTTGATTACGACGAACATATCGCCCGTTGTCAGGAAAACTTCCCCGGCAAACCTATCATCCAGGGGATCTTTATCCATGAATACGGCAGAGCCGATGTGGGCAATCCTCCCGCACTTCTGGAATACCAGCTGGATAAGGCAAGAGAATATATGGCAAAAGGCGTGGTGGAAGGGATCATTATTCTCGGTGACAGAGAGATCAAAAAATGGCCGGAATCCGCTTCCGCAGTAAAGAATTATCTTCTGAATCAGTAAGATGCTGTTTCTGTAAAATAAACAAAGATCCTGTCAGAAAATACTTTCCGGCAGGATCTTTTTTTGACCTGTTTTTTACAGTCCGGGACTTATTTGAATTTTTTCCTGACCATGGAGGCAAGCAACTTTGCTGTTTGTGCTGTTTCAGAAAGAGGCTTGCCCGGTTTGTAAAGAGCGCCTCCTATGCCTGCTCCGCAGGCAACATCCAGGAAGGATACAAAGTTTTCTGTTGTTACGCCGCCTACTGCCATAATGGGAGTTTTGATGACCGCTTTCAAATCTTTGATGTAGGAAGGGCCCAGACAGGCGGGAAAAAGTTTCAGATAGTCCGCTCCGGCTTTGACCGCTTTGAACCCCTCTGTAGCGGTAAAGAAACCCGGTATGGAAACAAGGGAGAGGGCTTTTGTTTCTTTGATGACCTCTTCATCAGTATTGGGAGAGATGATAAACTTTCCGCCGGAAGCCTTTACATTCAGCACATCTTCCTTCGTAAGGACGGTACCCGCCCCCACCATCTGACGTGTACCGCAATAGTCAACAGCCTCCCGGATGCGGGAAAAGGCATCCGGGGTATTGAGAGGGATTTCCAGAAGTTTGATCCCCGCATCATAAAGAGCATCGCAAACCGGAAGAAGCTCTTCTTTACGGATCCCCCGGAGAATGACAACAATGGGCATTTCCTTCAGGAAGGTATCAAACTTTTCTTTCATATATCCCTCTCTTTCTGTATTATTCAGAATGATTATCTCTGTACTCTTCCGGATGCAGAGCCTTTCATCAGATTTTCCACTTCTTTCCGGGAGGAGAAATTGTAATCTCCGGAAATGGTGTGTTTCAATGCACTTGCGGCGACTGCAAAGCGTATGGCATCAGCAGGGGCGGCAAGTTCTTCTGTATTCAGAGCAAAAAGAAGTCCGGCGCAGAAGGAATCGCCTCCGCCGAATCTGTCCACGATGTCCTTTATTTCATAGGGAGCGTAAGTTTTATCAGCGGCAAGAGGAGCAAAAAATGCTTCTTTTGCTCCGCAGTCATAGAGCATACCGCCCCAGTTGTTGTGGTCGGCAGAGATACTTTCCCGCAGAGTGATGGCAACAAATTTTGCCTTGGGGAATTTTGCGGAAAGAAGTGCGGCTACTTCCCTGTAGCCCTCAATATTCAATTCCCCTTTTTCAATGGAAGTATTGCTGGCATTGATCCCGAAAACATCGGAAGCATCCTCTTCGTTTCCGATAATGATATCTGCCAGGGGAACGATCTGACTCATACAGCGGTTTGCCAGAACATTTTTTGCAGTCCCTTCCTCCCAGTTCCAGAGTTTTTTACGGTAGTTGAGGTCAATGGAAATGGTGATATTCTTTTCCGCCGCCTTCTGTGCAACAGCAAGGGTGGAAAGAAAGGCATTTTTTGTGAGAGAGGGGGTGATCCCGGAAAGATGCAGATGGGTGACTCCTTCCAGCATGGCGTCAAAATCGTACTCTTCCGGAGCAAGAAGAGATATGGTGGAGCCTTCCCGGTCATAGACCACATTGGAGCCTCTCATATTGGAACCGTGTTCGGCAAAATAGATCCCCATTCTGCCTTTTTTGCTGTAAAGGATCCTGCTTACATCGCAGCCCATACCCGCCAGCTGTGCGGCAAAACCTCTGGAAACGGGATTATCCGGCAATCCTGTAAGGTATCTGCTTTTTCCGCCAAGCACGGCAAAGGAGGCACATACATTGGCTTCCCCGCCGCCGTAACACGCCTGCAATTCCCCCGGAAGAACCTGGGCAAAACGTTTTTTCCCTTCCGGACTGAGCCGGAGCATGACTTCACCGAAACCGGCAATAAGAACTTCTTTCATATTTTCTCCTTGTAAGGTTTGTACTGTTGTATTCCTGCTATAATAATATACCTGTTTTCCAGTATTTCAAGTATTTTTTTCCGTAAAAAAAGTTATTTTACACAGTTTATAAGCCCTGTATGGATGGCAATGCACCAGATTGCGGAAAGAATGATCCACAATATCACTCCCTGAATGACCGGTTTCAGACCAAGTTCCTTCAGCTTTTCTTTGCTCAGATTTCCGCCGATGAGATAAAGGGTGGTGATCATAAGGTATTTTGAAATATTTTTCAGGTGACTGCCGCAGGATGTGACAATTTCTTCCGTTGCCGGAAAAAGTTTCGGCAGAAAGGTGACAAATGCCGCCGCAAGAAGAAAGCCGGGGATGAACCAGGGGACTTTCCATTTGATTTTCCTCTTTTCCCCCTCCTCATCTTTTTCTGCAATAAAACAGCTTAAAAAGACAGTGACAGGAACGATCCACAATGCACGGGCAAGTTTGATGGTCGTTCCCACTTCCAGTGCTTCCTCCCCGTATGCCATAGCCGCTCCCACAACGGAGGAGGTGTCATGGATACCCAATGCGGCAAAATAACCGAATTGCGTCTGGGTGAAATGCAAGGCTTTGCCCACAAAGGGAAAGACCCACAATGCAATGGCGTTCAGGGCAAAGACCACCGCAGAAGCCATGGCGATCTCATGGGATTTTGCTTTCAATGCCGGGGCGGCAGCGGCAATGGCACTTCCGCCGCAGATGGAGGTGCCTACTCCGATAAGGTAAGAGGTATTTTTCTGTACTTTCAGGATCTTTCCCAGAAGAGTTCCCAGACCGATCCCCATAACGATCCCGGCAAAGGTATAGAGGAAACCGTTTGCTCCTGCACGCAATACTTCAATAAGGTTCATGCCGAAACCCATGCCAACGATCGTTGCCCCCAGCAGATTGGAGGTCATTTTTGAGGTCTTCTCCCGGAAGGGATTGCCGATAAAAATGGAAAAGAGTATTCCGCAGAGGACGGCAAGTCCGGGTGCAAAATTTCTTGTTGCTGGGATAAAAGCCGGCACAAGGAAAAAGGCGGCTCCGAGGGCAGAAAAAGAGATTTTTTTGAGCATAGATAAATCATCCTGTAAAATAATAAAAACAAAGTTCAGAATAATATACATCCAACAAGGGAAAAATCAAACAGGAGTGGGGATTTTTCTGTTCAGATCTTTGCAGGGAAACAAACTGTTTTCTGTTTCTGTGTCATGTAAAAGAATTGCTCTTCTGCTTTTTTACCATGTGGATGATAAACGGGATCATCAGGAACATCAGAAAGGCTCCGGTAACATAAACACCCCGGACGCCGCAGGTCCAGACCACCGTTCCGCTTAATACCGCACTTACCAGTCCGCCAGCCTGATGGATACTGCTGCCCCAGCCAAGATACGTCCCTTTCAGTTCCGGATCTGTGGAAGAGGAAAGCCACATCATCAGAAGCGGGTGGATACATCCGCTTGCCATAGCCGAAAGAAAACGGATGGAGACAAGCATATAGATATTTCCGGAAAAGGGGAGAATGAAGGAGAGCAATACTGTTATTGCCAGAGCGGAAAGCAGGAGTTTGAAATGGCGGATCTTATTGCTTATCCAGCCGAAAAGGCAACCGGAAAGCAAGCCGCCCGATGCGGCAATTATGCTTGTAGTCCCCGTCCAGAATGCCGCATTTTTCTGTCCGTTGACCACTTCAACAAGCATGGCGGCAAATGGCTGGGTGATCCGGTTTGCCATTCCCAGAAGGAGAAAAAGGACCATAATGCCGGCGACTGCCGGGGAGGCAAGATCCCGTATGGAAAAGAGTTTTTTTCTTTTTTCCTTTTTTACTTTTGTTTCCTGTCTGACAAAGTTATCCTTTACAAAAAACTGTACCAGAAGGCCGCCTGCGATATAAAGGGCTCCGCAGCTTAAAAATGCCGCTTTATACCCGAATAATTCCACAATGATCCCGCCGCAGAAATAGCCGATCATGTGGCCGCTTGTGGTAGCAGTGGAAAATACTCCCAGAACATAGCCGTGTTTTTCTGCCGGTGCCGTTGCCAGAAGCAGAGTCCTCGCCGGATTGGCAGTTCCGGAAAAGAAGGAACAGAGAAAACGGATGCCGATCAGAGTATATATATCCGGGGCAAAACACAGCAGGGGGTAAAGCAGAGCCGCTCCGAAATTAGCTCTTAAAAGCATGAGTTTTCTGCCGAATTTATCTGCCAGCATTCCCCAGAGTGCTGTGGCAATACATAAACTTGTCAAACCGGCAAAGGCGAATGCGGAAACATATACTCCGCGTACACTTTCCTCCACTTTCAATACTTCCCGCATGAAAAGAGGAATGAAAGGCATACAAAGTCCGAACCCTGCTGTGGCAAGAAGCTGGGAAAGCCAGACGAAAAAGAGATTTTGTTTCCAGTTTATATTGATCATATATATGTTTCCTCTGCATATTCCGGTAATATAATCCTTTATTTGTGTTTTACAAGCTGAACAATATAAGATTTCTGTCAGGCGGAAAATATATATATTTCTGCTTGCTTTTAACAGACAGAAGTATATATTACTTTTCAATATATATTTTTTTTCTTTTTCCGGGGAAAACGGAAAATCAACTTTTATAAAACAGAAGGTGAAAAATGGTGAATTTGAATGGAATTTGGGATTTTGCTTTTTTCAGGGATAAAGCACTGGAGGAGATCGAATATGAAAAAGTTGAATTTACAGGAGTGATGAATGTTCCCGGATGTTTTGAAGAGTTTACTTCATATCACAGGGGAACAGCTGTTTACCACCGTACTTTTGAACTGGAAAAAGAGGAACTTCGTCCGGTTCTGCGTGTAGAGGGCGCAGGGCAGAGAGTCAGATTTTTTGTTGACGGGAAAATGGTGGAGTTTCTTCCGCTTCCCTACTCTGTCCTGGAAAGTCCTCTGGAAAAACTTGATGCCGGTAAACATGAGATCATTGCCCTTGTTGACAACCGTTTCGATCCGGAAAAATTGAAACTTGTCCGGCCGGATTTTGATTATTATTCCTACGGCGGATTTTTTGACGGAATTTCCCTTTTGTTCCGTACTTCCCCCTGTTCCCTTGACCGGGTGAAGATCACAACAGAAGATTTTGAAAAAGGTATTGTGGGACTTGAGTTCATCTTTTCAGGAGTTGTTCCGGAAACTGCGGAAGTGCAATATGCTTTTGATGATGAAGAAGAGTTCCGTAATGTTACTGTGAATCGTGGCGAAAAACTGCTCTGCCATGTTCCCTGCTGCAAATTGTGGAGTCCGGAAACACCCTTTCTGCATACTCTGAAAGTAAAATTCAATGGAAACACCCTCCGGGAAACTTTCGGGGTCCGGACTGTTGCTGTTAAAGGTAAAAAACTTCTGCTGAACGGTAAAGAACTTTTCCTCAAAGGTTTCAACCGCCACAACTCCTGTGCTGTTTCCGGGGCTGCTGTACCGGCGGAGATCATGCTTCTTGATTTGAAACATCTGAAAGATATGGGGTGTAACTTCGTCCGGGGGGCGCACTACAAACAGAGCCGCACTTTCCTTGAATTGTGTGACCGTATGGGGATTCTTGTCTGGGAGGAAAGTTACGGCTGGCAGTACAGACCGGAGGAGTTTCAGGATCCTTCCTTCTGTTTTCTTGTAAAAGAGCAGACACAAATGATGATACAGGAGGATTTCAATCACCCCTGTATTATTTTCTGGGCGTTTATGAATGAGTTTTACTCCGGAACTTTTGAAGGCAGGAAAATGGCGGAAGAACTTGCTTCATTGATCCGCAGAGAAGATCCTTCCAGACTTGTTACATTTGCCTGCAGCCATATCAAAGCGGATATCTGCTGTGACCTTTGTGATGTGATCGCATTCAATACTTATCCCGGCTGGAATGAAGTTTCCATGGATGAACCTGTGAAACTCCTTCAGGAAAATCTGGAGGATATTACCGCATTTTTCCGTGAAAAATATCCGGAAAAACCCCTTATGGTGGGGGAAATGGGGCTTTGTGCCGAATACGGCAGAAGAGATCCTTACGGGGCGCAATGGACAGAAGAGTTCCAGGCAGAATTTTATTCTGCTGTTGCCCGCTGGGTGCTTGCATCCCCGGAATATTGCGGACTTACCTTCTGGCAGTTGAATGATGCAAAAAGTTATTGCAGAAAAGGTGCTCCCGTGCGGGTAAAACCCTTCGGAATGAATCTTGCCGGGGTCTATGATGTTTACCGCCGTCCGAAACTTGCTGCTGCCGCAGTGGGGGAACTCTTTAAAGGTACAGGCGATGGTTTCAGACTTGAAGAGTGAGACAAAAAAATGAGAGGAAATTTTATGGAGAAAAAATTGGATATAAGGTTCCGGCAGGTACATCTGGATTTCCATACTTCGCCTTTGATCCCCGGTATAGGGACAGAATTTGATAAAAAACAATGGCAGGAAAACTTGAAAATGGCTCATGTGGATTCCATTACCTGTTTTTCCTGCTGTCATCACGGCTGGAGTTATCACCCTACGGAAGTTGGGGCAATGCATCCGGAACTTTCTTTTGATCTCTTGCGGGAACAGATGGATGCTTCCCATGAGATCGGAATAAAAGTTCCCATCTATCTTACCGCCGGGATCAATAACCGTATTGCGGAACTTAATCCCGGCTGGCGGGAGATCAACTTTGAAGGACAGCTGGTGGGCTGGGCACGTTCCCCACTCAAGGCGGGATTCAAAACTCTCTGTTTCAATACTCCTTATCTGGATTTTCTTGCCCGTCTGACAGAGGAGGCCGCCAAACTTTTTCCGGATGCCGACGGAATGTTTTTCGATATCATTTCCCAGAATCAGTGCTGTTGTCCCTGCTGTATGCGGGACATGAGAAAAATGGGATTTGATCCGGCTAAGGAAGAGGACAGAAAACATTTTTCCGATACTGTCCTGCGTAAATATTTCAGAAAAATCACCGATGCGGCAAGAAGTGTGAACAGTGATCTGAATGTATTCCACAACTTTTCATGGCTGGGGGATCCGGGCAATGAGGATGTATATAACTATGTAAGTCACATTGAATCCGAATCCCTGCCCACAACCGGTTTTACCGGATATGATGCTTTCCCCATGTGTGCCGCGTTCAGCCGGGGGAACAAGGAAAAAGCCCTTGTGGGGATGACAGGAAAATTCCATACCCACTGGGGAGAATTCGGTGGCTTTAAATCAGCGGATGCTCTGCGTTATGAGTGTGCCGCCATGATCGCCCAGGGGGCAGCTTGCAGTATCGGCGATCAGCTGCATCCCTGCGGTAAACTGGATGAAAGCACTTACAAACTTATCGGCAAAGCCTACAGGGAAGTGGAGGAAAAAGAACCCTGGTGCAGAAATGCTCAAAGCAGTGCGTTCTTTGCTGTTCTCTCTTCCCGCTGGTTCAAAAGAACTCTTGTGCCGGACAGAAATACTGATCTGGGAATTGCCAGGATTTTGCGGGAAGGACATATACCTTTTGATATGCTGCGGGATATTGATGCGGAAAAAATCTTCCGTTACAAAGTATTGATCCTTGCTGATGAAATCCGTCTGGATAAAAAATGGCGGGCTAATATCCGGGAATTTCTTGCAAATGGCGGCAAGATCATCCTTTCCGGAGAGTCTCTCCTGAAAAAAGAGGAGGATATTCCCGCCTTTGATATTGGAATATGTGAAGGGGAAAGTACGCAGTACCCCAACTACATTCAGGCGGAAGAAATGTTTGCTCCGCAGGACATCCATACCCCCTTTGTCATGTATATGCCCTCCATGAATTTCAGAAAGACAAAAGGTGAAAGTCTGGGGAAAATTTTTGAACCTTATTTTGTCCGTTCCTATGAACATTTCTGTTCCCATGCCCATACTCCCTTTAAAACAGTTTCTTCCTGCTTTGACGCAGGGACGGTGACGGAAAATATCCTTTATTTTGCCCATAAAATTTTCCGCAATTATGCGTTGTACGGCAATGTGATTTTGAAAGATTTTATTCTGAAATGTATTTATGCCTTTGCAGGAGATGAGGCGGGAATAAGAACAAATCTTCCTTCAACGGCAAGAGTTACTTTGATGCAGCAGAAAGAGGAAAAAAGGTATATAGCTCACGCTCTTTATGCCAATATCATCCCCAGGGGAACTCCGGAAGGACATTTTACACTTCTTATTGATGAGATCATTCCTTTGTATCACGTGGAATTTTCCTTTACACTGCCGGAAAAGATAAAGAAAGTAACTCTTGAACCGGAAGGAAAAGAGATCCCCTTTACGGAAAAAGAGGGAAAGATCCTTCTGATTCTGGAAAAGCTGGATTGTCACGCCATGATGGTATTACATTACTGAGGAATGTCGGAGAACCTGTAAAAACGTTTTTTCTTCCTTCCGGAAAGAACGTTTTTGCAGGAATAATGGAAAATGCCTTTCTTTCTGTCTTGAAATAACGGTGGATAATGGTATATTAGTTTGAAAATAAGTATTTTTATTATTATAAAAAGGAGTTGATCAAATGAAAAAACTTTCTGTTGCTGTTACCGGATGCTCTCTGGTGGATTCCCTCTATGCTAATGTGAATACTTCCGCCGGTGCTTTTCAGACTCTCCGTTCAAAGAAAAACGGTGACGGCGGTCTGAAGGAAGGGGAACTTACTTTTGCCGATGCACTGGAAAAATTCAGCGGCAAAAAATATGATAAGATCCTGGAAGCACTCACCAACGGGGAAAAGCCCACAGCCAGAAATCTGGGAGGTCCTGCCATCGTCGGTGCCATCAATGCTGCCCAGGCGCTCTACTCTCTGCCTGTGGAGTTCTCCTTCTACGGTGCCACCGGAAAAGATGAAAAAGGTAAATTCATCCGTTCCATCATCAAAAAGACTCCTGTGGATATCAAAAACTATGTGGAAGTAAAGGGTGATACCCCCGGTACAGATGTGATCTCCGATCCTGCCGCAAACAACGGCAAAGGGGAACGCACCTTCATTAATACCATCGGTGCCTGTTACAACTATACCCCCTCTGATCTTCCGGAAAGTTTCTATAAATCCGACATCGTCTGGGTGGGAGCTACTGCCCTTGTTCCCGGGCTTCACACAAAACTTACCTCCATTCTGAAAAAAGCCAAAAAGAATGGAGCTGTCACCATCGTCAATACCGTTTATGACTTTATCAATGAAAGAAAGAATCCTGATAAAGCATGGCCCATGGGCGATGGCGTGGAAGCATACAAATATATCGACCTTCTTCTTATGGACTGGGAAGAAGCCCGCCGCCTTTCCGGAAAAGAATTTTTCGGTGAGATCATGGGCTTTTTCATGGAATCCGGCGTAGGAGCTTTTGCCATTACCAGAGGCGCACATGCTTTCTTTGTATGGAGTAGCGGAAAGATCTTTTCTGAAGTGGAACTTACCGAAATGCCTGTTTCCGCCAAAGTGGATGAGATCCTTGCCGCCCATCCGGAAAAGAAGGGCGATACCACCGGATGCGGTGACAACTTTGCCGGTGGATTCGTTTCCTCCCTCCTGCGTCAGCTTGCCAATGGAAAAGAACCCGGTACTCTGGATATTTATGATGCGTCCGCATGGGCTGCCGCTTCCGGCGGATTTGCCATCTTTACTGTGGGCGGAACCTACATCGAAAAGAAAAAAGGCGAAAAACAGGCAAAATTGCAGGAATTGCGTGATGCCTATATGCTTCAGATCAACCGTGTCTGATGAGTAAGCCTTATACAGAAGAATTTCTTACCTCCCTTTTCCGCAGATATGCCCCTTTTCCGGGGGCAAAAGCGGGGATCGTCGGGTATGGCACATTCGGGAAAAGAGTTGCCGGATGTGCCGAAAATACTTCCATGCACATATTGTTGTGTGATCCATTGCTCCAGCAGGCGGAAAGTGAGGACGTCTTTGATGCGTTTCAGGAATCCTGGGGCAACGGTATGGGCCGCTGTTACTATTCCGATACTCTTACAGAAACTTTTTTCCCTCTTTCATTTCTTATAAAGGAATGTGACATCCTTTCCATCCAAATCCCGGAAAATGAGGAGAATATTTCTCTCATTACCCCGGAAATTTTTTCTCAAATGAAACCTCACACCCTTGTTTTCAATTTTTCTTCAAAAAGAATCGTTCCCTTTGAGGATGAAAGGATCCTTTTCTTCGGAGAAGAACCATGAAGATCTTTGCCGCCCCGTTACAGGGATATACGGATCGTTTTTTCCGTAATGCCCATTTTGCTGAAATAGGCGGGATCGAGGAATATTATACCCCTTTTCTCCGTATGGAACAGAATTCTATCCGGGAAAAGGAACTTTCCGATGTGGAAAAAGAAAAGAATCTTTCCCCGGAGACTGTTCCCCAGATCCTTGTGAAAAGCGGTGCGGAACTTGCCTTTTTTGCAGAAGAACTGGGCAATAAAGGCAAATGGAAAAGGCTTGATCTCAACTTTGGCTGTCCTTATGTTCCCGTAGTGAAAAAGGGATATGGGGCAGGGGTGCTTGAAGACAGAAGGGTTGTGGAAGAAATTTTGAAGGAAACGGAAAAATTCCCCCATATTACTTTTTCTGTAAAGTGCAGACTTCCGGAAAAGGATGAGAATATATTGCATATATTGCAGGATCACAAGTTGAAACATATTGTTCTGCATCCCCGGAAAGCCAGTCAGGAATATAAAGGAAGTGCAGATAAAGAAGCCTTTTACAGGTTCCTTGCTTACGGAGGAAAGAATCCTCTTATCTATAACGGAGATATCAATACGCTTTCTGATATACCGGAAAATACCGAAATGCTTATGCTAGGACGTGGACTTTTGCGTGATCCCCTTCTTGCAAGAAAAATATCAGGGGAAAATTTTTCTTTTGAAGAAGAAAATTCCTTATATAAAAAATTCCATTCTTCTTATGTTGCTTCTCTCCTTGAAGGAACAAAAAAAGCGGAAGAGAAACTTCCCAAATTAAAAACTTTCTGGGAATATTTCCTGCCGCAAAAGGATAAAAAAATCAGAAAAAAACTCTCCAAATGCAGAACATTTGAAGAGTATAAGGTTCTTACGGAAGAACTTTTTTCTATGTGAAAATTTCTTTTATTTTTTCACAAGTTCCATGTGGGTGATGACCGCATCTCCTGCCCGGAGATAAAGGTATCCCAGTTCATTGGCCTTTTTGGTAAATTCAAAGGAAAATTCCTGTTCTTTATCCGTTAAAGTAAATTTTTCTTCCGGAAGGCGTTTTTTGTGACCTCTCAATTTTCCGTCAGGGGAAATGGAAGTGCTTAAATAGGCACTAAGTACCCCTTTTCCGGATGCCTTGATGGTAACTTTGAAATTTCCCGCCTGTTTCGGGAAAAAGAGATAAGACCACATCAGACCTTTCAGATGAATGGAATTATTCCCTTTGTCATCGGTTTTCATGCTTCCGTTGCTGGTGCTGAATCCGGCGGGGAATTTTTTTGACGTATAACGTTTTGCCTCGTTTGCTTTTACATCTCTTGTCAGAGCAAAATTGCCGTTCCGCAGAATCTCATTGGAGGGAAGACCGGATGCCTTCTGCAATACAGGGGCAGCGATTTTTCCATATTTTCCTGCGTGTTCCTTGAAGATCAGGATATTGGCGGGATCAGGGGAGAGGAGGGGAAGAAGAGGAGCTCCCAGTCTTACCCAGGATTTTGCCACAGCAAGCTGCAATGCCCAGATCTCAAATTTATTTGCGTCAGAGCGTTTTGCTGCAAGGATCTTACCGCCTTCCAGTTTTACGCCGCTGGCAACGATTTTTCCTTCTGCATTGTAAAGGTAGCCGCTGGCAGGTTCCCGGGGAGAGCCGTTCAATTCCACCATTACCTCTTTTACTCCTGCGGGAACTGCAAAGTAAAGGACACCGGAAGAACCGAATACATAAAGTTTTTCATCGGCACGGAAGGCATGGGGGGCAGCTGTCTTGATGGAAAGAGTCTGACTTCTTGCATCCATGCTGAAGCGGTAAACACCTTTTTCCCCGGCTTTCAGATTGTATGTGAAAGTTTTGTCAAAAGGTACACCGAAACGGTCGATCTCATTGATGGTGGGGGAGTGGACCGTTACAGTAAGGGGATTTCTGTAATTGGGGGCATCATAGCGGTGGACCGGTCTGTTGATAAAGGTCACAGGGATCGTCTGACCGGGTTCAGCATAAAGAACAAATTCGTTTTTTTCCCGGAAACGCAAAATCCCGCCGCTTGATTTGCCTTTGGGGGAGAGGGGAACGACTTTTTTGAAGTCGGGCAATACTACATTGAATCTCTGTGCCATGGGATCGGGCTTGGCTTTGGCAATGAATTTTGCAATGTCAAAAGATCTTTTCACCCCTTTGGAATTCTGTATGGTGATATTTTCGATGACCGGATCCACAATGCCGTTACCGTAACGGGAGGTAAAGACCATGGGAGGACGGTTTTCATCGTCAATGACGGTAAGATTTCGGATCACAAGATCTTTGATATTTTCTTTCGTGGAGTTGGAAATGAGAAGACCGGCAGTTTTGCCGCCACGGGTATCGATCACGCAGTTTTCAATGACCTGTTTCACGCCGGGCAGATAATGGGTCAGCCCCAGCTGGGAATATTTGTTGCCGGAAAAACGGCAGTTGGAGAGAATGATATATCCTCTTTTTCCGTCATTGGGGGTTTGGTGATGTCCCACATGGCCTGTGGTGAAGCCGCTGTTCACATTGTCTTTGAATTCGCAGTTGCGGAGGGTAAGTTCGATCTTCTGTTTGGAGTTGTTGGAAACATAGAATCCGGAAAGATTGTTCCGGTTGAATTCACAGTTTTCAAAAAGGATCTTTGTGAGCCCTGTCACTCCGTCAGGAAAATTGGGTTCCAGGTCGATACCGCATTCAGGCGCGGTTCCTTTGGTATCATTGAATTTACAGTTGCGTACAGTAAGATTGTGGCAGCCTGTAACACTTAATCCCTGCCGCCAGCCGTAAACACAGTTCAGGTCTTCCAGAACCACATTGCGGCAGTTCAGACTTCCCACATAAACGCAGTCGCCGCCGCCATTGATGATGTCAAGGTTTTTGACTTTCACATTGTCACTGTTGTAAATATTGACTGTATGTCTGTGGTCTTTCTGTTCGGAACGGGGGAAGATCAGTTTGACTTTTCCTTTGCCCTGCAGAAGAACATTTTTCTGATTGCGGATATCGAACATACATTTCTGCACATATCTTTTGCCCTTTTTCTCCTGCCAGACACCTTTGAGAGCCTGCACAACAACACCGTCGGCAAAGTGGATCTCAATATCGGAAGGTACTTTAAGGGAACCGGTGATCCAGGGGGAGGACATCTTTTCGATATACACCTTTTTTGCTCCGGAATCCAGAGCCGCCTGGAGGATCTTTGTGGAGTCATCTTTATTGAAGCCCCACCAGTGTGCTTTTGCTTCGGCTTTTTTTCCTGCTTTTACAAGGGCGATCTCTTTTGCAAAATCCTTTGCGGCAAGATCGCCGGGGATGAGTGCTGCAAGCAATATTACTGCCGCTGCCGGAAGAAGAAATGAATTCTTACTTTTCATTTGTTGCCTTTCTTTTTTTTATTTGACAGAGAGTTGAAAAAATCAGTGTAGTCACTTACGGTAAGACGTTCGGGCGGAGTATCTTCCTCCCATTTCTGGAACCTTTCTCTTTTTTCCGCAAAGCAGTTATCCAGATTATCATCGTTGACGGAAGATACTTCCCCCACCATTACGCTCCCGGAAGAGGGATCCGCATGGAAGGTATGAAATGCCCCCGGTACAAGAGTCAGGCTTTCCCCCGGCTCAAGGGTTATTGTTTCAGAGGAATCCACTGTAAGAAGAAGACCATCTTTTACTGTATTTACTTTTCCACGGACTGGTTTATTGTTTTCCGCCGGAGCAAGCTGGAAAACAAGTCTGCCGCCGCCCCTGTTGATAATATCCTCCTGTTTGCGGTAATGGCAATGCATGGGCGTGACCTGACCGGGTTTCACAAGCATGATCTTTTCAGCATAGGGTTTGGTGTATTTTTCTGAATGCAGTACACCATTTCTTATGGTGAAAAGCAATAAGCCCACTTTAAGAAAGTCCCCGGAACCGAAGTCGGTAACATCCCACCCCATGGCACAGGAAAGGATCTCATCACACTTTTCTCTGTTCTTCTTCCAATCCTCCAAAGTCCATTTGGAAAATGCCGGAAGGTAAAACTGGAAAGAGGCAAAAAATTCTTCCGCTTCTTTTATATAAGTATTGATTTCAGAGCGTTTCATGTATTAAGTTGTCCCCTGTTAAAATTTCAATACGGAAAGCGTGAGACCTCCGAGAATGAGACTTACCCCCACGATCTTTGTCAGGGTGCATTTTTCCTTCAGGAAGAATACTCCTGCAAACATGCCCACCGGCAGCCCCAACTGACGGAATACCTGAACATAGGATACATTGCTTACAAAGTTCATGGCAAGAAGGACAAGAATGTAGGTGGTGGAGGAGAAACAGCCGGCAACTACCGGCATAAAATCTTTCTCCCTGAAAAATTCCTTTGCTTCTTCCCTGTCTTCTTTCACACAAAGCACAACCAGCCAGAAGAAGAGTGACAAGGCGATCCCTCTTGTGGAGTAATAGGTCATGGAACGCACTGCATTACTTACTTCCGGATAATGTTTGGCAATAAGTTTTACTCCCAGGGAATCAAAAATGGTATATCCTGTTGTCCCCATAGCCGCCATAAGAAGCAGGAAAGAAGTTTTATTCCAGTATTGGGAAGGTTTGAAGTCGGAAAATCTGCTTAACGGCATAAGTAATGCCCCTGTAAAAACGATAAGGAATCCTGTTGCCGCCGTCCATGTAAGAGGATTACCCAGCCCCAGAAGGGTGGTAAAGAGAGCCGTAAGCACGATAGGCAGTGACCGCATCACCGGATAGGCGGATGCCATCTCCATTTTTTTATAAATGAGGATGATACCCACTCCGTAGAAAATATCAAAGAAAACCGTTCCGGCAATGACTCCCCAGAAGGAGGGTGGCAAGGAAAAGATTTTTACCGGAGTCCAGAATTGCACATGACCCCAGATCAATGCTCCCATGGTACAGATGATGGCATAGAAGGCAAGGCCCATTTTTCTCTTCTTTGCAAGAAGATTCCATGTGGCGTGGGTGACGGCAGAACCGAAAATAAGAAGAAAAGCTGTAAAAGTCATTGTTCTTTTTCCATTCTGATCATTCCTCTATGGAGATCACCCGGTCTGTCTCAATATTTTCCCCACGGTCGATATGGATATGGAGAGTATTTTTCGGGAATACTTTCCGGTCGATGCGTTCCGGCCATTCTACAAGAGTGTAGGCACTTTTATCGTAAAGAAACTCATCCACACCGAAGGCAAGAGCTGCTTCCGTACTGTCGATACGGTAAAGATCAAGGTGATAGAGCATCCCTTTTTCCAGTGCATATTCCTGTACAATGGTGAAGGTGGGGCTGGAAACATGTTCCGTAACTCCCAGTGCTTTGGCAAAGGCACAGGAGAAAACCGTTTTTCCGGCTCCCAGATCCCCGTGGAGCGCAATAACAGAACCGGGAGGAAGTTTTTTTACGATCTCCTGTGCCACCAGTGCTGTTTCTGCCGGGGAATGTGTAATATATTCTTTTTTCACAACTTTTTCCTGTATATGTTATTCAAAATGGTCGAAACCGCTTTTGTGTTTATTTTCTTCTTCAATTTCTTTTTTTGCAACGAATCTGCCGATCCTGCTTAATGGTACATCCGGGAAAGTCCATGCCTTTTTCAATAACGGGGCGTTTTCCGGAGAGACGGCAAAAATAAGTTCATAATCCTCTCCGTCGGAAAGTGCCATTTGTATATCGGCACCCTGACGCAGTGGAATATTTTTTTCTTCGATTTCCACGGAAAGACCGGATGCAGAAGCAAATCTTTGCGCATCTTTCAGCAGACCATCGCTTATGTCCATCATGGCACAGGTATATTTTCCTGCAAGAAAACGGCACTCTTTCACCCGCGGACAAAATGAAAGATGATGTTCGGAATAAAAGGAGTTGCCGAAACAGCCGGTGGCATAAAGAAGATCCCCTTCTTTTGCGTTTTTCCGCAAACAGAGTTTCTCTTTTTCCACTTTGCCCAGAATGGTAAGAGTCCCCACCATACCCTCTGCAAAATTACCGGCAGTATCGCCGCCGATAATGCTTACTCCGTACTCTTTCGCACACATTTCCAATCCTTCATGGAAACGCATAAGATATTCTTCCTCCAGAGGTTTTTTTGCAATGGTCACAAGGGCATACAAAGGAACTCCCCCCATGGCACAAATATCACTGATATTGCGTTTCAGAAGTTTTGCCGCAACCCTTTCAGGAGTTGTTTCCGGCAGAAAATGGATGGAGGAGATGACCTGATCCGCTGCGGCAAGCAGGTATTCCCCGTTCCCGCAAACATCCAGAACAGCACAGTCATCCCCTATGGAAGTATGCACAGTGGGCGCGACGGAAAAAAGCCCCGCCAGACGCCCTGTAAAAGTTTCCTCATCCATTTGTATTGATCAGTAGCCCAGGAAGGAGATATCCACATTGGCTTCTGCTGTCTTGCCGGAGGCGTCTTTGAAGATGACTTTTCCATCGGCAAAATCAGCGGAAACGACTCTTCCGAAATCTCCGGGAATACGGGCAACGCCCTGAATGTGGCAGATTTCAGAAGGAGCAGCTTTTGTAAATGTGCCGCAGGTGGTCCAGCCCTCTTTGCTCAGGCAGTTTTCTTCTGTGGAATCCTTGATGCCGTTGGCGAAGAAAGAGCAGTTGTCTTCCACGCCGATACAGCGGGTATTTCCGTTCCAGGGGAATCCGTATCTGCCGGAGTTGGATGTCCAGATGGTGGTGGCGGGCAGAGTTTCCGGATTACGGAGCATGAAGAAAAGGTAGCCTCTTTCCGGATAAACGCAAACAGTCCATGCGGGGGTTTTCCCGGGTTTGGAAAGCATGGAGAAAAGGTCTGCGTAACCGATGGGGGAGGGGTAGGTTGTGTAGTCATGCACAGGATCGGCTTTGAAGGCTGTGGGGACTTTCTCCAGAGAATCAAATCTTTCCCCGGAAGCAAGATACTGGTGTTCCAGATTTTTTGGATCGGAAAATACACCGGGACAGGTCATACCCGCATCAAATTTACTGGTGGAAAGGTACATCTTTTCCCCTTCTTCCGGCATGTGGATGATGGAGTGGTGACCATAAGGCATTTTTCCTTCCAGTCCGCTGACGGTATGTTTGATATAAAGGGCGGAATGATTGGAACGCATTTCAAAGTGTTTTACGATATGGAAAGGATTGATGGTGGTATCCATGGAAAATTCAAAGACCGCCTTGTCGCCTTCTTCCACAGCCTTATCCAGTTTCCAGGTATTTGCGGCAGTTTCCCCGTGGGGAGGATACTGGAATCCGTCTACGGCTTCCGGATTTCCACCGAAGGGCAGACAGAAAAAGTCACCGCGCAGATTCTGAAGGAGGGGACAGAAGGAAAGATCCGGTCTCTCATCCTGCCAGGGTGTGAGGGCGTAGGGGGAAACGCTTTTTTCTGTATCGGTGAAAAATTCCACAGGAGCGTGCATGCCGGCGTCTTCTGTGAGAAACAGTTTGATGCCTTTTGCATTCAGATACCAGCCGGGGGTGGAATGATTGATCCCTTTTTCGATGATTTCAGCCATTTTCTTCTCCTTTTTGTAAGGTTGAAAATATTTTTAATGGAATAATATAATACTTCATACCCATTACAATACTTTGTTTTTCCATTTTTTCAAGCCTGAAAAACATGGAAAAAAGGAAAGGTGATTTGAAAAGAGCCTTTACCGTGTTATATTAAGGGGTATAAGGGACTTTTTTACCCTTTTGTCCTGTAATTTTGGAAGAACTCAAGAGAAACCGGATCTGCTCATGGAAACAGGAAATAACAAACAGCATAAAGATGATTATATGATGGATAAAGCCAAACGCAGCTTTCTGCGTATGGTCTCACCTGATGAGTTCGGCTCTGCCGCATCAAAGCATCGGGATTCCCCTGCTCTTGTGAATGTCCCGCCGGAGATCGCAAGACGGGATGCCGCTTATCTGCGGGCGGTGGAACTGGTGAAAACCGCTTTTTCCGCACAGGATGAACATAAACGCCGTATGGTCTATCTGCTTGCCGAATCCCTGCTTGAATTTGCTGTGAACCGTACGGAACAACTGTATCAGATCAGCGGGTCACTGACTGCAAAAGAACCTCTGGAAGATCTGAATTTTCTGAAATATCTGCGTCTGCTGCGGCAGATGGTGGGGACACTCGGGGATCTTACGGAGTTCCAGCAATTTGTAAATGGTGAGGATGTACAGATCGCCGAGATCCTTGCCCTTCTGGGGATCCCCTCCGGCAACACAAGCAGTTTTTCCAGCAGTGAAGTAGCCATTTATCATTTTCTGAAACTGCTCATTGCCAAGTCTGTGGGGCCTTTTGAGATCAACCGTACCAGAACAAGAAATATGCTTTCCAAGAGTGCCGTGGAGCGGTATGACCGTTCCTTTGAGGCGGCGACGCAGTTCTGTGCATCTATAACCCCTTCGGATCCTGATGCTTTCAAATATATGAAAAAGCTGTAAGAAAATAACCCAACAAAGGAGAAAATATGAGTTTTTGTGAAAATGGAATTACCGTAAACAGAGTTACGTTCTATTTCGGTGAAAACGGTCTTCCGGAAAGGATCATCCTTCCTGCTGAACTGGACAATAACGACCTTCTCGCAGCCCCCGGTCAATGGAATATCCTGGATGAAAAAGGCAACCGCCTTGAAGTCGTAATGGGGGAAGAAAGCGGCATGGAAGTATTGAGAAAAAAAGATAATACTGCCGTAAAATTCCACAAACTCAAGGTCGTGGGTGATGATACTTTGCAGATGGATGTCCGTTACACCCTTTTCGATGACGGTGTGGTCTTTGCCGAGCCCTTCTTCTTCGGAAATATCTGCAATCCTCCGAAACTTTCCAAACTGGAACTGGTTCTCCCTCTCGCCATGCAGCAGTACCCCACTATCCGGTTTGCCATGCCCTACCGTCCTAAAACTGTTGACGGCAAACTCATCCAGACTTCTGCTCCGGAACGGGAACTTGTTCCCGGGGATGACCGGATCATCGAAGACGGTATCTTCCCCCAGATCGGACTGTATGTCTGCTCTGAAAAAGGCCCCTCTTTCTATGCGGAGATCTTTATGGAATCCGACGGTTCCGCTGCCGGAAAAAATGCCGATACCAATTCTTCCGTCATCTGGAAAGACGGCAATCCCACTCTTACATGGAACTTCCAGAACAGACCCGATGCCCCTGTCTGCGGCCCCTGGCAGTGGAGAAACCGTTTCGGTTTCGTCATTGCCCCCGCCCCTGTGCAGAGAAAATATCCGCCCTTTGCCATGTATCACTACTTTGACAACTTCCAGAGATTTCCCACAGATCAGGCTCTTCAGGCTGTGGCAGATGCCGGAGCGGATGTCCTCATCATCCATGAAAACTGGAGAAGCGATATTCAGAACGGCGGGATCCCCATCGACCGCAAACGGTTGAAAGAAGTGGTGGATTTTGCCCACGCCCACAATATCCGGGTAGCTCTCTACATGCGGGGAAGCGAACCTTCTGTAGATGAAAATCACCTTGACTGGTTTGCTGAAAACCTTACCCCCGGTTACGACGGACTCTATATGGACTACGGCGGACCTTTCGGTTTCAAACGCGCCGCCTGTGAATTGTTCCCCGGCGGTTCCATCCGTTTCTGCCACCACCATAATCTGGCAGTATTGAGAAGAAACACTGTGGAAAAGACCGGGATCGTTCTTTCCCATACCGGTCCCATGTATTCCGCTATCGGTATGACCGGCAACCTGATCGACGGTTACGTTTCCGGGGAAGGGGAAAGAGGACTGCTCCTCCGCAGCCGGTTCGATCACGCCTACTACTCCATGGCTGCGGTCTGCTCCGGTTCTCTCTGGAGTGCCGCATTTCCTGAATACGGAAGCAAAGAGATCGTTCCCTTCCTTGCCGCAACCGGTCAGTATCCCCACGTCCCGCTGGGAACACAGTTCAAGAGCTGCTCCCTTTCCCATCCTTCCGTGCCGGGGATCAATGACGCTCCTTTCATGCCGCTGTGGAGATTGTGGCAGCTGATGAAGGGCAAAGAAGATCTTGCCATTTATAATGATTACAACTCTTACGGGATCTTCCCCAAAGAGGAGAATATCTCCCACTATATGATGATTTCCGGCAACGAAAGAGCCGTTTGTATTTACGGAAACTTCTCCAAAGAATCTGTAAAAGTCGATCCCGCCATTTTCTGGGAAAAGACCTCCTTTGCCGCAGAAGGAAAGAAGATCACACTCTGTATGGATGGAAAAGCTGTTGCCTGGGACGGTAAAACACCCTTTGAACTTGCCGGACTTGGCGTTGCCGCCATCTGTGTGGGGGAAGCGGATTTTGCCGCTTACGAAAGACCCTATCCCGCCTTGTGTAAACAGGGGGAAGATCATCTTGCCAAAGTGAAATTGCAGGAAGAACTGCGGAAATGTCCGGAAGAAGCGGAAAATTATTTCCTCCGTATCAAAGTACCGGATATCGCCCTTTCTTATGAAAACTCCATGGTGCTTGACCTGTATGACAACCGGTTTGTCCTGGGGGAAGTTATGGAAGACGGTTCCTTCAAACAGCTGGGCTATCTGGGGATCCATGGTTTCCAGAAAGAGGAGACCAGGCAGGAGGAATTTGTGATGAACGGTCAGGAATCCCCCTGGATCGACCTTAAAGCGGTTCTGGGCAGCGGAACAAAAAATCTTGCAATCTGGAGTCTGCACCGGGGCGATCTCTATTATGTGAATACACCCTTCTACTCTTTCATCCAGGCGGAACTGGGGAAAGAAAAGGGAAAAGCAGATTACATGCTGGAATTTATGAACGAACTGGAAGATGACAGGGCATTTTTGCACTTCACAGTAAAGATCAAGTAAGTATTCCGGATACAGAAGGGGGGGGACGATCCCCCCTTTTTTGTTGAAAAATTTTTTGAAAGGGTATGATAATGAAAAGAAATATCTTTGCACTCTTTGCCGGAGCATTTTTTGCGGTAATGCTTCTCTGTTCCTGTAATGTGGTACAGGCAAGTAAAAACAATCCTTCCGCCCTTACTGCAAAGCAGGAAAAACTTTTGAAGGTGGGCTATTTTGTAGGCGACGGCAGTAACGGTAACGGTGTATTCCTCTGGGCAAGACTTCTTAAAAACTCCCCCCAGCTGGATGTGACACTTCTTGAGGGGGAAGATATCCGCAATGGAAAACTTGATGACCTTGAGCTTCTTGTCATTCCCGGAGGTTCCAGCCGCCGCCAGTATCTGGATGTAACGGAAAAAGGCGGAGATAAAATAAGGGAATTTGTAAAAAAAGGCGGTTCCTATGTAGGGATCTGTGCCGGATTTCATTGTACGCTGAATAAACCCGACCGTTTCCGTCTTATGCCCTATACCTACCGTAAGGGGGCAGGGGGCTACCGGGCAAAAGTAGCCATCGACATCAATGAAAGAGGGGCAAAACTTCTGGACATCAGAAATGGCAGATATTTTGTCACCTATTCCAGAGGTCCCATCAGTAAGGAAGTAAAAGAGTGGGAACACGGGAAAGCGGAAACCCTGGGGATCTACAGAAGTACCGTAAGCCATATCGGGGTGAAAAGCAACTTTATGAATGCACCCGCCATGATTTACGGCAACTACGGAAAAGGCAAGGTCATTGCCACAAGTTTCCATCCGGAAATGCACCGGGAAAACGATCCCATCTCCATGGGCTGTATCTATGCTGTTACCGGGATCAAACCCACGCCCGTTTATCCTGTAAAAGTTTACCGCCCTGTGCGTGTGGCATTTCTTTCCACTTATACAGTGGGCAAGGAACCCATCCGGCAGCTGTGGGAACTGGATAAAGAAAAAGAGCTGGATGTAAGACTGCTGGGGGACAGCGAGTTAAGTGACGGAATGCTTCTCAATACTGATGTAGTCGTCATGCCCGACATCAATGCAAAAGGCAAGAAAAATACCTTGAAGAAATATAAAAAGAATTTTGAAGATTTCCTTGCCGGAGGCGGCAGGATCGTTGCCGGAAAACGCCTTGCAGATGCTCTTCCGAAGCACAAAAATGTTACCATTATCCCTTCCGGGGCATCTTTCGTGCAGGAGGCTTTGAGAAAACCGTAAAAAGTGTACGGAAGTGTACGGAAGCATACGGATCTGTACGGAGAAAAATAAAGGGGCTGTTGCAAAACCTCAAAAAAGGTGAGCAACAGCCTTTTTCTATTGTTTGAGCAGAAAGTTGGAGGTATAATAAGTCATGATAGGAGAAAATCATGGCTTATTTTACAAATTCTCAAGGCTATTTGTTCCTTAGAAAAAAGAGGCCGCTGCGAAACATCAGGTTTTGCAACAGCCCCTTTTTTACTGGAATAAACTTTTTTCAGAATCGTTCAGCCAATATTTTCCCTGCCAAGCCGTATGGCTGTTACATTGTTATTTTCATCAAGGACGACTACTTTCGGACGGAAGGAAGCACTTTCTTCCGGCGTGAAATTGGCAAAACACATAATGGTGATCGTATCTCCCACGCTCCCTCTGTGGGCAGCTGCACCGTTAAGGCAGAATACTTTGCTGCCTGCTTTACCGGGTATGGCGTATGTTTCCAGTCTTTTGCCGTTGGTTGCATTGACTACAAGGATCTTTTCATAAGGAAGGATGCCTGCTTTTTCAAGGATCTCGGAATCAATTTCCAAACTTCCTTCGTAATCAATATCACACATGGTGATCCTTGCTTTGTGGATCTTTCCTTTCAACATTTCCAGAAGCATATTTTTCTCCTTATTTATCTGTCTGCCGTAAATGTGTCATTTAATATACAAGCATAAAACAGAAAAATCAACCTTTCTTATACAGGGAAGAGATGATCTCCACACACTTTTCAATGCCGAATTTTCCGGTGTCAAGGGTAATGTGATAGTTTTTTGCTTCCCCCCAGCTCTGTCCTGTAAAGTAATTGTAATGGGCGGCACGTGCCTTATCTTTCTTCTTCAGGAACCGGACACATTTATCCGGTTTGATGTCCGGATTGGTGGCAAGGAGACGCACTTTGCGGAAATCCATATCTGCATGGATGAATATATTAAGGCAATCCGCTTTGTCCTTCAGAATATAATCTGCACAGCGTCCTACAATAATACAATCTTCCTTTGAGGCAAGTCTGCTAATGATATTATGCTGGATGACCCACAGTTTTTCCTGATTGGAAAGTTCCCCGGTCCCGTGGGAAAGGATCATGCTTAAAATCCCTTTGGAATATTCCCCTTCCTCCCGGATATATTCCGAATCAAAACCGCTTTTTTCCGCGATCTTTTCCAGTAAAATACTGTCGTAGCAGGGAATGGAAAGAGTTTCGGAGAGGGCTTTACCAACGGTGCTTCCGCCGCTGCAGAACTGTCTGCTTAATGTAATAATTTTTTTCATTTGGTCTCCTTTCTTTCCCCCTTTGCGGGAATTTCATAATGCACAATTCGCTTTTCCGTACTTGATTTATTGTAACGCTGTGCTATAATATAAATGCACAGTATGCTTTCTGTCAAGCCATTTACCCGGAAAAAATACAAAAATCCTGTTAAAAAGGAATCTTTTTTATGAATAGCAATGTAAAATATATGCTGGAAGATAAAATTGAAAAAATTCTGCCTGAGATTATAGAATTCCGTCACTTACTGCACCGTATCCCGGAAATGGCAGGAAAAGAATATAAGACCTGTGAAGCGATCCGTAACGCTCTCCTTCCCCTTGATCTGGAGATCCTGCCCCCGTTCCTTCAAACAGATACCGTTGCTCTCCTTAACAGAAATAAAGCAAAAAATCTTACCCTGCGGGCGGATATTGACGCTCTTCCTGTTGAGGAAGATCCTTCCTCCCTTCCTTATGCCTCCATTCATAAAGGAATGAAACACGCCTGCGGTCACGATGGTCATACTGCCATGCTTTATGGCACTGCCTGTGTTCTCTCTTCCATGCGGGATCTTGTCCCCTGTTCTGTGCGTTTCCTCTTTCAGCCGGGGGAGGAGATCGCCTGTATGGCAAAAGAGCTTGTGGATAAAGGAGCCTTGCTTGATCCCGTGCCTGATTTTGTGACAGGGTTGCACTCCTGGCCCAATACCCCTTATGGAAAGATCTGTACAAAAAGCGGCCCCCTGATGGCCGCGGCAGGATTTTTCCGCATCCGGTTATATGGCAAAGGCGGTCATGGAAGTCTGCCCCATCTTTCCAGAAATCCTCTGGATTGTGCGTCAGAGATCATGTATGAAGCAAAAAAAATCGTTCCGGAAGGTAATGTCCTTACTTTCTGTTCCTGTAACGGCGGAACAAACAATACCATTATCCCTGATGAAGCGGAACTAATGGGAACGATCCGTTTTCTTGATCCGGCAAAAGGAAAGAAAATGTTGGAGGAATTTGAACTGCTTGTGAAAAATACCGCAGAAAAAAGCGGGATAAAAGCGGATTTTTCCTGCCCTGTACCTTATCTGCCGGTCATCCACAGAGAAGAGGATTTTGAAAAAGTAAAAAATATCGTGGAAAATGAGATGGGGAAAGACGCTTTCCATACATTGGGATCCCATGTGATGAGCAGCGAGGATTTCTCTTTCTATTTACAGGATCATCCGGGAATATTTGCCCATCTGGGAAGCGGGGATTCTGCGGCACTTCACTCTTCCGGATTTGATTTTGATGATAAACTGCTTGTTGCGGGAATACGGTATTTCTGTACCCTTGCATTGGAACTTTTTGCATAAAAAGTTCCCGTACGGTTTTACCGCATGTTCCTTCCGCCGGCGGCAATGAATTTGATTTCGGAAGCATCCTCAGGGGAAAGAACCGTATGGATCTTTTCCAGCATCACGCTTTTCATACGGGGGGAATTGAGTACCGGAAGAAAGGCCGGATGCCTTACTTCGATATAGACAATGGCATTATCCACATTTACAACAGTACATTTTTTTGCGATATCTTTTCCGGCGATCTCTTCCCAGGAATTCTGTAATTCCATAAGTTTCATCGTCCAGGGTTTGATACAGCGGGATACCGCTCTGTTCAGAAGGGAGGAAAGGTCTTTGGGTTCCGGCCGGAATCTTAAAAATTCCGCCTTTCCCTCCTCTTCCCCCAGCCAGGAGGAAAGCATGCTTTCCAGACTGCTTTCCATGGGCGATTTCCGGTTTGATCCTGCCATAAGTACACAATACTCCTACACAGGTAAAGTACCGCTAAAATGCTCCGGTCACAGCGGATACCGGCATCATAACTATATAATACGCCATTTTAAATGGTGCAATAAAACCCCGCCACATCTGTTTTCCTCCGGATTTGAACCGCATGAACAGAACAAGCCCCAACCCTATGGGAAGCCGGAAAATATTGAACAATTCCACACAGGCTTTTATTCCGGTTTTGCCCATGGAGGCAAGTCCCCTTAAAACATAGGGGAGAACGACTTTTGCCGCCTGGATGGCAATAGGGGTGAGGATGGCTATGGTGACAGGATCCACATACGCTTCTGCTTTATGTACAGGAGTGACCATGGCAAAAAAGGTCAATACAAGGGTAAGTATCAATAAATATCTTCTCATCTCTTTCTTATCCTGTGTTTATATTCCGGAAAAATACAATGGTACAATATACACTCTCAAAGTGTGAAATAAAAGTCTGTCAGAAAAAAAAATGATCTTTTTCCCGGTATTTTATTTCTTTATACCAGTTTTTTTCCTTCTTTTTCCTCTTTTTTCCCGGTATCTGAGAGAAAATCCTCACATGCACTTACCGCAGAAGGGGTTCCCATTATTGTAAGAATATCCCCTTCTGCAAGAGAGGTATCTCCACGGGGAACGATAAATTTTTCATCTCTGCGGATCATCAGCACAAGAGCTCCTTCCGGAAGTCTCAGCTGTGCAAGTGTCTGACCACTTCTGCCTGCCGGAACCAGGATTTCTCTGGAATCAGAGGAACTGTCTCCGGTCTCCTCAAAGGAAAGGGGCATACGCACTCTCTTTTTCAGCGGGGCATCCAGTTTCAGAAGTTTTGCCAGAGGCATAATGGTCATGCCCTGGAAAAGTACGGAAGTGATCACAATGAAAAATACGATATTAAAGAGCATTTGTGTTTCTTTCGTTCCTGCCAATGCCAGAAGCGGGAATGTTGCCAGCATGATAGGAGCCCCTCCGCGGAGTCCCACCCAGGAAACCAGTAATCTTTCCCGCAGGGAAAAAGGACTCTTCCACATACAGATGAATACGGCAAGGGGGCGTGCGATCACCATAAGGATGAAGGCAACTGCCAGACCGTACCATTTGGCATTCCATACTTCCGCCGCATTGGCAAGACGCCCCAGCATGGTAAAGAGTATGACTTGCATCATCCATGCCAGCCCATCGTAAAATCTGCCCACACCGTTATGGAACACAAATTTACTGTTCCCCATAAAAATACCGGTGACATATACTGCCATAAAACCGTTCCCCTTGCACAGACAGGTGACCGAATATGTGAGAAGAACTGCTATGACTGCCAGTACATAATACAGCCCGTTGTAATCAAAATCGATTTTGTTATAGATCCATACAAACAAAGCCCCGAAGCCCGCCCCCAGCAGGATCCCCACGGTCATATCGACCAGGAAGGACGGTATGACCATAAGATAATCCATAAGTACCGGACTCTGTCCTTTTGTGGTTTCCATGGTGACAATGGAAAGAAAGAATACGGTAAGAAATGCCGCCATGGGATCGTTGCTGCCTGACTCAAATTCCAGAAGCGGCTGTAATTTGCCTTTCAGACTCACACTTTTTGACCGCAGTATGGAAAAGACCGCTGCCGCATCTGTTGAGGCAATGATGGAACCCAGAAGCAGACACCAGGAGAGAGAGAATTGCAGATCGGGTTTGGTAAAGGAAAACAGACCCCATGCCGCAAGTCCGGTAAAGACTGCGGAAAGCAGTACTCCCATCGTGGAAAGCAGTTCCCCTGTACGGAATACGGATTTTATGGATTTCCAGTCTGTATCGAATCCCCCGGAAAACAGGATGAATGCCATGGCAATGGAGCCGAGATAGTTGGCAAAGACGGGACTGACCCCTTTTGTCATCTGGGCACTCTGGGCATCGGGAATAAGCGGGGTGGTTGTAATGAAAGAGGTCACCGTATCACTGCCCCAGAGCAGACCCACTGCGAGAAACAGCAGCAGACAGGGCATATTGATCAAGCTGGACAGTTTACTGGAAAGAAGACTTGCCAGCATCAAAAGCCCCAGAACGGCAAGAATGACATATAATTCCATAAATATATTTTCCTTACAGGTAAATTCAACGAAAACTCTTTGCGAACAGCAGTGGGGTAATTTACTACAAAAAACAGAAAAGTCAAGAGGTATATCAGGAATACATCATTAAAGACCAAAAAGTTTTTCTGCATTTTCTGTTGTAATGGATGCCAGAACCTGCAACGGGATATTTTTCAGCACAGAAAGAGTTTCTCCGATGATGGGAATATATTTACTGCGGTTGGGTTTTCCCCGGTAGGGGACAGGGGCAAGATAGGGGGCATCCGTTTCCAGAAGGATCCTTTCCACGGGCAGGAACCGGGCGATCTGCCGGATATTTTCCGCCTTTTTGAATGTGACCATGCCGCCCACTCCGAAAAAGCCGCCCAGATCCAGGAACTTTTCTGCCCACTGCACGGTTCCTGCATAACAATGAAGATCAAAAGTGCCGCCTTTTTCCGCAAATTCTTTCAGCAAACTGTAAGTGATTTCATAGGCTCTGGAAGAATCTTCTTTATCCCGGCAATGGATGACTGCAGCTTTTCCTGTTTCCAGAGCAAGAGCCAGAAAGGCGTTAAATACCTGTATCTGATGTTCTTCCGGACCGCAATCGTAATAAAGATCCAGTCCTATTTCCCCAATGGCACCCAGAGAGGGATCGGAAGCAAATTTCCGGAAGGCGGGAATGAGTCCGGCAATATTTTCCTTTTCCTCTGCAAGCAGATCCGCTACACTTCCCGGATGTATTCCGGCGGTATATTTCAGAATACCGGGAAAGGACTGTGCCAGTAAAGAGGCTTCTTCTGTTTCCTTCAGAGAACCTGTATTGAGGAGAAATTTCTGCACATTTTCCTTCTGTGCTTCCGTGATATAATCCGATAATGCAATATCTTCACAAAGGTGAAAATGAGTGTCTGTAAATATCATTTTTATAAAAAACCTTTTCTTTTCCCTGTTTCCGCTTGCAATTCATGCGGAAAAGTAATAGATTAATATTACCAGGATTTCTGTATAAAGTAAATGTAAAATATACTTGTATTATGATGTTTTTGCAAATACTAAACAAAAAAAAGAGAGGTTTCTTTCTATGAAAAAAAGATGTTTTCATCTGATCGTTGCGGCATTCATTGCTGTTTTTGCGTTCTTTCTCGCTTCCTGCGGGAAAAATTCTTCCCGTACTGTGATCGGCGTTGCCATTCCCGGAGCTGACCACGGCTGGACCGGGGGGGTGGTTTACTGGGCTGAAAAAGCGGCAAAAGAACTGGAGAAAAAATATCCGGATGTGAAGATCCTTGTTTCCACTTCTGCGGACTCTTCCGAACAGGTCTCCCAGATAGAAAATATGCTTGTCCAGAATATCAAAGCCCTGATCATTCTTCCCCACGAACCTGCCCCCCTTGCCGGGATCTGTCAGCAGGCAAAGAAACAGGGAGTATTCCTTACTGTGGTTGATAGAAATCTTGCCGGGAATATTGAAGATCTTGCCATTGCCGGCGACAATGCCGGTTTCGGCAGAGCCTGTGCCGAAGAAATGGCAAAACAGCTGAAATATAAAGGGAACATCGTGATTATGGAAGGTGTGCTTTGCGATGTAAATACATTGCGTGTGAATGCTTTCCGTGAAGTAATGAAAAAATATCCCTCCATAAAGATCCTTGACAGTCAGACCGCCAACTGGAATACGGAACAGGGGCTGAAACTTATGGAAACATATCTTGGAAAATATAAACACATTGACGGTGTCTGGGCTGGGGATGATGATGTACTGCTGGGGGCATTGAAAGCATACGAAGAATCCAAGAGAAAAGATGTGAAACTTTTTATCGGCGGTGGGGGAGCCAAGCTCATCATCAAAAAGATCGTGGACAAAGATCCCATGATCCCTGTGAACGTTACCTATCCCCCCCGTATGATCGCTTACGGTATGGAATATGCTCTGGAAAAAGTTCTGGGCAAACGGGAGATCAAAGAAAAAAGGATCATGATCCCTGCTGAAGTCATCACAAGGGAAAATGCTGCAAAATTCTACTTCCCTGATTCCATTTATTAAGGAAAGTTATACGGGGTGATTTCAAAACTCTTCAAAAATCTGAAAGTGCATCTGCTTTGATTTGTAAAAAGAGCATTTTCGACTGTTACCGCAGAAGGAATCATTTCTTCCTTCTGCTTTTTTTATTTTGAGCCATCTTTTCAGAATTCCAGAAGAACGATTTCCGGAGGACAGAATATCCTGACGTGAATGAATGTGGTTCCTATTCCGGAAGTAATAAACATTTTTGCATGGTTTGTTCTGTGTTCATACCAGTACCGTTCCAGTTTTTTGCCGCTGAATGTAGAGGTACTGAAGCCCCCGAATCCGGGCAGCCGGATCTGACCGCCGTGGGTATGACCGCAAAGAAAAAAATCATTTTCACAGAAAAAATCATCCGGAAGTCTTCCGGGAACTGTATCCGGACTGTGGGCGGCGATCAACCGTAATTGTCCTGTATTTTTTTTCTCAAAGGCGTAACAGGGAAATCCCATTCTTGTGTCATCCATGCCGAAAAGGGTGATACAGGAAGATAAAGGGGCAGAATCATTGACAAGAAGTTTTATTCCGGCTTCTTCCAGCATTTTTCTGCGTGTTCTGTGGGGAAGGGCTATCGTATCTTTTTTATCCCAGTTGCCGGTAACAGCAAATTTTTTCTCCAGAGGGATTTTTTTCAGAAGAGCCACACCCTCCGGAAAACAACAGCTCATACCTGCAAGGTCTCCACCGAAAAGCATGGCATGGGGAGAGGCTTTTTCGATGCTTTCCTGTAAATTCTCCAAGATAAGAGAACTCATTTTCCATTTCAGGAAAGGAAAGAAACTTCTGCTTACTCTGCTTTGGATATGGGTATCGGAAAAAAACAGAAGCCGGAATTTTTCTGTGTTTTCCGGAAAAATATTTTCTGAAAGAGTTTCCCTTTTCAGCGTATAATGCCGGAATAAAAAACCGCCGGAAAGAAATTCCTTCCGGCAGGTGAATAAAGAACCGGCGGAAAGTTTCTGCCACTTTCCGCGATTTTTTCTTATGACTTGTTTTTGCGGGGATGTACTCAAATTTCAGCAGAAAGGCTGCGGATAAGTTCGCTGTCAAATCCGGCAATTTTGGTTACTTTGCAGTTGTCACCGCTGGGAAGAACAACAGAATCTCCCACTTTTTTACCCAGAAGAGCTTTACCCAGAGCTGTATTATAAGCAATCTGGTTTGCTTCAGGTTTCCCGTCAAACACCCCTACAATGCTGTAGGAAAGACTCTTGCCGTCTTTTGTTTCCAGATCCACCTGTGTGGCAATGGCAACAGAAACCATATTGGGCTTGAGTTCGGCAAAATCCACCACCTGAACGGTCGCAAGCTGATTTTCCAGTTCACTTCTGCGTTTACGCAGGATACTTCTCTGCAATTTTGCCGCATCATATTCAGCATTTTCACTGAGGTCACCGAAGGCTCTGGCTGTTTCAACAGCCTTGGTATTTTCGGGGATCTTCACGCGGACAAGTTCATCCAGTTCCTCTGCAAGACGCTTGTAAGAGGCAAGGGAGGTCATAAGGACGGAATCATCCGCCTGATCTTCATCCATACCGCCAAGGACTTTTCTGCCTTCACCGCTTTCCAGTTTGTTCTTCAGAGCTTCAGAGATACGGGAAAGTTTCACAAGAAGACTCTGACATTCGCTTACCTGCATATTGCGGATTTTCTGCACTGCATAGATAAGAGCAGACACATTTTCGCCTGCATTTTCCAGAATGAGTTTCTGGAAATCCGGTTTGTCGAAAAGCAGTTTTTTGAGTTCACGCTGTGCCGCCGCCCATTCTTTGGGGAGTTCTTCCGCAGAGAGGGTACGGGAAACATTCTGCATATTGACATATTCTTTGAGTTCAGCAAATTTCACCTTGTTTTTCCAGATGAAAAGCAGAACGTCGCAGCTGACCTTGTCTGTGGCAAAGATGGCATCGGAAATATCATTTACTGTAAGGAAATCCATCATGGGAGTCATACAGCGCAACGGCAGAAGAGTAAACAGCTTTGCCAGTTCATATCTTGTATAAACACATTCTGCCGCTTTGATGAATCCTGCAAGGAATTTCACAGCAAGTCTTCCCCAGATCTCCAGATTTTTCAGCTGGACATTTTCATTGATATCCTGGGGGAAGAAGGGAACTTTTCCGCGAATGGGGGCAAACATGGTTTTGAGAAGTTCTTCCTCATTGCTTTTTGCCAGTGCAGAAAGGGTTTCCGCAAGGATCGCCTGATCTTTCGAAGGCATATTGGGACGTATTCTGGTGAAGAGTTTTGCAAGTTTTTCAGCAGAGGCGGCATTGAGTTTAAACTCAGCCTCGTTTTCGATACCACCCATGAGGGTGTACAGTTCCAGAATACTGCGGGCATCCTCGATGGAACGGCCGTTTCCGGTTTTTGCCGCAGGTGCGGTATTGTTCCACCACTGTTCAAAGGTTTCAGCCGTAAAGAGTGTGGGAATATACATCTTTTCAAGGAGGGCTTTGGCTTTTTCTTCGCTGATGCCGCCAAGGGTGTGTTTGGCAAGCACTTCCCTGCAATACGCGGAAGATTTGATATTGGCAGCATTTGCGGCAATAAGATTTGTCATATCTATATGCTGTTCAAAGAAAAGACATCCGGAAAGAGCCGTGGAAAGGGGGATGGAGATCTTGCTGTTTGTTGTGAAGGTATTTACAGCAATGGTAGCGGTTACTTTATCCAGATTGGACATTCTGCCCCAGCACTGGGATTCGGTCTGATAGATATAGGCATTGGTTTTGAGTTTCTGCAATTTTTTGATTCTTGATGCCACAGAATTTACAGCCAGTCCCGTATCTCTTGCCCCAATGGCTTTGGCAACGGCACCGCTGGAAATATAGGGCGGGAGCAGTCTGCGGCCGGCATCATTGAGGGCAGCTCTGAAAACCGCGGAATCCAGTACAGAAAGCTCTGCAAGAGCCAGACATACTTCCGCTTTTGTATCGGAGGAGGCTACAGAATCATCCCATTCCTGAAAGAGAAGATTAAAGTTTTCTGCAGATCCTCTGAGGATCTCAATATCGCAATTTCTGATCCCTGCAAGCAACGCATCCACTGCCGGATCATTGCCCTTTTGCATAGCCGCCATTACGAGATCGTCTAAAACTTGCTGTTCTTTAATCATACGTACTCTCCTTGATTGAATTTTTGAATTTACATCGTATTAATATACGGCATAAACGAGAATTTTTCAAGTTGAAATTTATACAGACGGGTACCGTCAAATCAATTTTTTTTGTATTTTTTGCAGAGGGAGGATGGGAAACAGAAAAAATCAAACAGACAATAGATCTGCGGGGGTGGAGCTTTCCCTTGTTAAAGAAAACGGACCTGCCGTCTGAACTTCTACTTGACGGCAGGTCCGTTGTTTTATACGTTGAAATTCTCTTTTTAAGAGATCTTCAATGCAAGTATGCCATTGCTGTTTTCAAGAGAGTATCTCTTACCGTTGTAATCCAGAGATTCGCCT
>JAZKZE010000031.1:0-1739 GCA_045612485.1 Victivallales bacterium
CATAACGGAACGGAAGTATTTATGAAAACTTTTCTTTCTTTTTTTCTGTCTGTTTTTTGTGCGTGTATTCTTTCTGCCGGGGAAAAACGCGGAGCTGTAGCATTTACTTTTGATGATTATCACGGTCCCCGCTGGCTGAAAGCGGATGCTGTTTTCAAAAAATACAATGCACATGCCACATTTTTTATTGTAGGGGGATTGAGTAAGGAAAAACTTTCCACAATGAAGAAATTGCAGGCGGCGGGTCACAGTATAGGTTTGCACAGTTTGCGTCATTTGGATGCTTATACGCCGAAAACCGGAAAAGTCCACCGGGAATATTTTGAAAAAGAGGTGAAAGCCCAGTATGATCTCTGTAAAAAAGAGAAGATCGATATTATAAGTTTTGCCTACCCCAACAACCGCCGGAATGAAGAAAGCGATCAATTGCTTTTCAAACATTTTGATTATCTGCGTGCCGGTCTGGGGAAACCCGGAAAAATGATTTTCTACCCGCTTGCCAAACTGGAAGAAAAGATGGTTCTGGGCGGTCAGGGGATCGGTAAATATTATAAGACCGATCCAAAGCAGATCAAACTTCTTATGGAACAGGCAGCAAAGAGCAACTCTCTTATTGTCTTTTTCTCCCATGACATCCGGCCCAATGCTCCCGGTATCAGTATGCCTTCTGAATTGCTTGAGGAACTTCTTGCGTATGCCGCAAAACTCAATATGAATGTGGTTGGTTTCAATGAGATACCTGCATTGAGGAAGAAATACGGGAAGGTAAAGGAAAAACCTCTGAAGATATGAAGTATGAAGGAGGCAGTTGCAGAATAAATTGCAGTTGCCTCCTTTTTTTTGTATATATTTTAAAACTTATGCAGGAGTGTCCGGAATAAAAAGTTACAATTCCAGTTTTTCTCTGATCTCTTTCAACTCCTTTACACAGTAACATTTTTCCCTGATTCTGGCACAATCAGAAAATTTCACCCTTTTTTCAATGGCACTGTGATGCCCCCATAATGCCCCGAAAATAAACCCCAGAAGAGCAAGGGTGACGGTAATAATGATCTCATTGGAAAGAAGCATTTTCTTTTTCCTTTCTGTGTTCATACGCAGATAAATAGGCACTTGCCCCGAAAATCTGAAGAAGTTGTTTTGCAATACGGATCTTTAAAAATGCCCAGATTTTTACAGGAAACAGCCACAGTTTCCAATAAGGATATTTGTTGTGGAGAAGGATAAGGCAATTCCTGTAAAACTCTTCATCATACCGTTTACGGCTTTCTCTTTTTCCATCACTTTGAAAATACCGGAAATCATGGATCATTGCCGCCTCCTGGAAATTCCGTAAAATAAAAGTGGCAAAAAGTCTGTATTTTCTCTTCCATTTTTCAGGACCGATCCCGTTGCATATCCTGCAAAGGGTTTCCGCTTCCGTACGGAGAAAATCTTCCGGCATTTTCAGGGAAAGATGCTTTGCAATTTTTTTTGATTCCATGATCCTTTCCGGTGTATATAAATCCATTTTATTTCCCCTTTCTCATGATTTTACACATAAATTCCCGGATCACTTCCGGAGTGATCTTTTCCATACAAAGTCCCATTTGATCGCCGCTTTCATCTGTGTAAATATTTTTACATTGTCTTTCCCCTTCTTCAAAACCTTTACAGCGGCATCCGCCTTTTTCGCAGCAGGGAAGAGATCCCACAGTGGAAAGAGTCACGCCGCAGGGATAATGGGCAAGGCTTTCCGG
>JAZKZE010000032.1:0-5096 GCA_045612485.1 Victivallales bacterium
CTCATACGCTCACAACTCCTTGTGAGCGTCCGCAAGGCGATTGCCCTGCGGTTCATTCGCACATCCACTGCGCGCTCGGCGGCAACCGCCTCGCCTGGCAACCGTACATTTCTCTTTTTTCCATGATTTTATGGGACAGCTGTGTTTTCAAAACAGTTTTATTCTGTAAAGAGTTGTATTTTTTCTTATATGCGTGTAAATTAATAAAATACGGAAAGGATGAAAAATGAATAATACCCAAACTCTTGATCTGGAAAAAATCTGGAAAAAAAATCTCTTTGTGATTTGGCTTTCTCAATTTCTTGCGATGGTGGGATTCGGCTGCTGTATGCCTTTTATTCCCCTTTTATTGCGGGAAAATCTGCATATAAATGATGATTCTGTACGGGGAATGTATGTATCGCTTTATTATCTTGCCGGGATGCTTTCCCTCTGTGTTGCCAATGCTGTCTGGGGGATGCTTGCGGACAGGTTCGGACGCAAGATCATGCTTTTGCGGGCAAGTTTCGGGGCGGCTTTCATCTATCCTCTTCTGGCATTTGCTCCCAACTTCTGGGTGCTTGTCCTGATAAGATTTGTGTGTTCCTTCTTTTCCGGAACGGTCAATCCCGCCCAGACCCTTGCGGTAAGTACGGCTCCTTCCGAAAAACACGGCTTTGTGCTGGGGACGATCAGTACTGCCATTTGGAGCGGAAATATGTGCGGCTATATGGGGGGGGGACTTATGGTGGAACATTTCGGCTATACAACGGCTTTCCTTACCTGTGGAGCGGTCTATTTTGTAAGCGGACTGATGATCCTCTTCTTTGTTACAGAAAATTTCCAGAGGGCGGCTGCTGCAAAAAAGATCAAAAAAAGCAAAGGAAGTTTCAAAGAACTTGCCACGCCCGGTGTATTATGGATATTGGGACTTTTTCTGCTTATGGGAGTTGCCCGCAGGATCGAACAGCCCTTTATTGCCATGCAGGTGGAACTTGTAAACGGGCACGGGAAAGCTGCCCTGTTTACCGGAATATCCAGTGCTGCGGCTGCCGCAGGCGGAGTGGTTTCCGGTATGCTGATAGGCTATTTGTGTGACAGATTCAAACCGGGGAAACTTTTGCTTCCTGTGCTGATCGTAAGCGGAAGTGCCACTCTCGCCCAGGCTCTTTCAGTCAATATTGAAATGCTGATCATTTCCCGTTTCTTCACCTATCTTGCCGCGGGAGGTCTTCAGCCCATATTGCAGATCCTTCTTACCAAAATCACCAGTCCCGACCGTCAGGGGACATTCTTTGGGTGGTCGGCAAGTGTGAATACTGCAGGCGGGATCATCTGTTCCTTCATCAGTGCCCCCACTGCTTATTTCTTCGGGGTACGGGGAATTTTTGTTGCGGCGGCAGTGATGCTTTTTGCCATGATCCCCCTTATGATTCCTGCTTCCATCTGCTGCAAGAAGGAGGAGGCGGAGGAAATGGCAAGACGGGAAGCTGAAAAAGTGGAAAATTCCGTTCAGACTGCCTGAAAAAGATTTTTATTTCCATTTATTCCTGAAAGAGGTGGGACTTTCCCCTGTACGTTTTTTATAGAACGTGGAAAAATGGTATTGATCGGAAAAGGCAAGTCTTGCGGCGATCTCTTTTACGGAAAGCTGGGAATAGTGCAGAAGTCTCTGAGCCATTTCCAGCTTTTTCTGTAACAGATATTCCACCGGGGAACAGTTGCTGAAACGGTGGAAAAGCCTCACGGCATACGCCTGGGAGATATTTTCCTGCTGACAATATGCAGAAAGTTTAAAGGGTTTATCCAGACTTTCCTCAATGGTCTTTTTGAGTTTCTGAACACTGCGCGGGATTTTTTCTTCTTTTCCTGCCATATGGGCACTGCATGCCTCCAGAAAACTGTGAAAAATCACAGAGGCTTTTTCGTGAAAACGGGGCATGGAACGGTCAAGGGCAAGGAAACTTTCAAAATAGGATTTGAGTTCCTTTGCATCCGGAATAAAATGGACTTTATCCAGACAATAAAGGTTGAACAAATATTCCATAAAGGGACCGTCCACCACAAAACAGATTTTGTGCCAGGGATCATTTTTGTCCGGAAAATATTCGTGGGTACTGCCTTTATGCAGAAAATAGACACTGTCGGAGGGAATATAAAATTCTTCCCCGTTTGAGTGCAGATATCCGGCACCTTTTGTTACATATTCCACTGTACAGACTTCGTAATTTTTTCTGCGTATGACCGGAGTCCTGCTGTCAGCCTGTACATTCTGAGCCAAATGGAATACAAAAGGAAAATTTGTTTGTCCAGTCAATTTTATACATCTCCTGTAATAAAATTTACATCATAAATATACATATATTCAGAAAAAGTCATTGATATTATTGTTTAATATATTACATTAAATGTAATAAAAAATTTTTCAAGTGTGATAACAAAAAAAGGAAGAAAAAATGGCTCAAAAAACTGTAAAGGAAGTAAAGAAAAAAGTCAATCTTGCTGTGATCGGTGTAAGCAAAAGAGGAGAAGGGATGCTCAATTTGCTTCTGGAAATGGAAGATGTGAATATCGTCGGGGTTTCCGACTGCTATGAGGACAGACTGAAAGCAGCTGTGGATGCTGTGGTGAAAGCCGGGCAGAAAAAGCCTGTTGCCTCCACCGATTACAGAGATATCCTCAATATAAAGGGGCTTGACGGGATCTTTACTCCTTCCAGCTGGACAAGTCATGTTCAGATCTGTCTGGATGCTATGAATGCTGGAGTGTATGCTTCCATGGAAGTAGGCGGAGCCACCAGTATCCAGCAGTGCTGGGAATTGGTACGCACCTCCGAAAGAACCGGAAAACCCTGTATGCTTATGGAAAACTGTTGTTACGGAAGAGAGGAAATGGCGGTTCTCAATATGATTTCCAAAGGACTTTTCGGAGAACTTGTCCATGCAGAGGGCGGTTACCGGCATGATCTGCGTGATGAGATCTGCCGGGGCCGCGAACTGCGTCATTACAGACTGGATAACTATTTCAACCGTAACGGGGATGTATATCCCACTCACGATGTGGGCCCCATCTGCAAGTATCTGAATATCAACCGGGGCAACCGTATGATCACACTTTCTTCCATGGCATCCAAATCCTGCGGGCTGGAAGCATGGGTGGAAGATAATATGGAAAAACATGACTGCCTTGCGGAACTCAAAGGCAAAGATTTTGCCATGGGGGATGTGGTAGTCACCAATATCAAATGCGCACACGGCGAAACCATCACCCTTTTCCATGATACCTCTCTTCCCCGTCCCTACTCCCGCTGCAATCTTCTCCAAGGAACAAAAGGGATCTGGTCGGAAGATAAGAGAGGGGTATATTTCCCTGCGCTTGCCAAAAAACCGCACACCTGGGAATCTCTGGATGACTATTACAAAAAATATGAACACCCCCTGTGGAAAAAGTTCCGCAATGACGGCGTCAAAGGTGGTCACGGCGGAATGGATTTCCTCGTCCTGCGGGGATTTGTTGAAGCTATCAAAAAACAGACCCAGACCCCCATCGACGTCTATGATACAGCTGCATGGATGGCAATAACTGCTTTGTCCGAAGAATCAGTGGCAATGGGCGGACACCCTGTGGCGATCCCGGACTTCACCGATGGAAAATGGATTAACAGAGAACCCATCGTGGAAGGGACATACTGTCTGGAAAAGGTTTGCAGACCGGGTAAGACTCTCTGATAGCAGCATTCTCAGAATACTCAGGGCATTGTCCGTAAAGGATAATGCCTTTTTTTTATTGCCGGAACTTGTTTTTTGATCTTTTCTGTATATATTATTGCGGTAAGCTGTATAAATAAATCATTGATCCCGGAGGAGAATATGGGTATTTCCAAAGTGTATTTTACAGATTTCCGCACTGCCGGACACGGAAACGGAGTTTTACCGAAACTGGAAAAACTGATGAAAAAAGCCGGTTTTGAAAATCTGGATTTCCGGAATCGTTTTGCCGCAATCAAACTGCATTTCGGGGAATCCGGCAATATGGCATTTCTCCGTCCCCAGTACGCAAGGACTGTTGCCGAATATGTGAAAAGGCTTGGCGGAATTCCCTTTCTTACCGATTGCAATACTCTGTATGCCGGAAGCCGTAAAAATGCGGTGGAACACATTTACACAGCGGAAATGAATGGCTTTTCCCTTCTGGCGGCTTCCGCCCCCATCCTGATCGGCGACGGACTTAAAGGCAGTGATGAAGTAAGTGTACCCATTCCTGATGGCATGCATCTTGCGGAAGCAAAGATCGGCAGACAGATCATGGATGCGGATATTTTCCTTTCCCTTACCCACTTCAAAGGACATGAAAAAATGGGATTCGGCGGTACGGTAAAGAATATCGGTATGGGGTGTGCATCCCGTGCCGGAAAAATGGAACTGCACAGCGACGGCAAGCCGGTTGCAGAAAGGGATGTTTGTACCGGATGCGGTATGTGTATGCAGTATTGCGCCCACGGTGCGTTGAAAATGACAGATGGAAAGATGTTTGTGGATCATTCATGTTGTGCAGGTTGCGGAGGTTGTATCAGCAGATGTCCTGTTACAGCATTGCAGCCCACCTGGGATCAGGCAGACCGCCTGCTGGATGAAAAAACAGCGGAATATGCTTCTGCCGTCCTTTCCGGCAGACCCCACTTCCATATCAGCATATTGAACAATATCACGCCGGACTGTGATTGTCACGGGGATAATGATGCGGCGATCCTGCCGGATATCGGTATGCTTGCTTCCTTCGATCCTGTGGCAATAGATCAGGCGGCAGCGGATCTCTGCAATGCCGCCCCGCGTATAGCTCACAGTCATCTTGAGGGAAAGAAGAATACCGGGGACGTATTCCATGATGCCCATGAAAGATCCCGTTGGCAGGATACTATTGAACACGGGGAAAAAATCGGGCTTGGAAGCAGAAAATATGAGTTGATCCATCTTTAAAAAAAGGGGCTGTTGCAAAACCTCAAAAAAGGTGAGCAACAGCCTTTTTTATTGTTTGAGCTGAATATTGGAGGTATAACAGGTCATAACAGGGGAGAATTATACCTTATTTTATAAATACACAAGGCTATTTATTCCATT
>JAZKZE010000033.1:0-34222 GCA_045612485.1 Victivallales bacterium
TGCTCAAGACCTATGTGGGACCTGTTTTTGACGAAGATCATGTTGCTTACCTGCGTGCGGAAACCTGCCAGCCCATCTTTACGGACTTCCATCTCATCCGCATTGCCACCCGCAAACAGCTCCCCTTCGGTATTGCCCAGATCGGAAAATCCTTCCGTAATGAGATCACTCCCAGAAACTTCACCTTCCGTTCCCGTGAATTCACCCAGATGGAAATGGAATTCTTCTGCTCTGACGAAGACTCCATGAAATGGTATGAATTCTGGAAGGAAGAACGCATGAAGTTCTACACAACCAAACTTGGATTCAAGAGCGAATTTCTTCAGTACCACGATCACGATGCTCTCGCCCACTATGCCAAAGCCGCCGTGGATATCGAATTCAAATATCCCTTCGGCTGGGGCGAACTGG
Source organism: Victivallales bacterium (assembly GCA_045612485.1). Taxonomy (GTDB): domain Bacteria; phylum Verrucomicrobiota; class Lentisphaeria; order Victivallales; family UBA1829; genus RGIG5327. Next base: position 412 of record JAZKZE010000033.1, read on the forward strand.
AAGGCATCCACCACCGCGGTACCTGGGATATGTCCCGTCATCAGGAATTCTCCCAGGAAAATCTGGAATATCTGGATCAGCTCACCAACAAAAAATATCTGCCTACTGTTGTGGAAACTTCTGTGGGACTCGACCGTATGCTTCTGGCAACACTTGCCCAGGCTTACGACGAAGACAAGGCTCCCACCAAGAAAGAAGGTATGGATGATGATGTGAGAATCGTTCTCCACCTCACCCCCATGATCGCACCTGTCCAGGTTGCCGTCATGCCCCTTTCCAAGAAGCTCAACGAAAAAGCAGATGCTCTCCAGAAAGATCTCTGTAACTTCTACCGTACTGAACTTGACGTTACCGGAAATATCGGCAAACGGTACAGAAGACAGGACGAGATCGGTACCCCCTTCTGCGTTACCTATGACTTCGATTCCGACACAGATAACGCTGTGACGGTCCGTGAAAGAGATACCATGACACAGGAAAGAGTCTCTCTCTCCAACCTCCGCAGCTATCTTGACGAAAAGATCTACAAATAATCTTTGCACCGTATTTTTACCGCCGTCTGACTCTTGAACGTCAGACGGCAGTATATATTTTCCGGCAGGAATTTTCTGAACAGAAAGGATCATAAAAAATGGATTTGAAAGTCGGCAAAAGCAAACTATCCGGAGTCATCAATATTCCCGGTTCAAAATCCCATACCATCCGTGCTATCGTACTTGCCCTTCTTTCCGACGGGATAAGTACCATTAAAAATCCTCTCTGTTCCGATGATACCGTTTCCTGTCTGGAAGCCGCCTCCACATTGGGAGCATGGATCAAGCGGGGAGATGACACCATCTGGCGTATTGCCGGTACCGGCGGAAATCTCCTTGAACCCTCCCACGGCAAACTGGATCTGGGTAATTCCGGAACAGGCCTCAACTTTTTTACAGCACTTTCCTCTCTTGCCTCCTTCAAGGTCACTCTGGACGGGGATGATTCTCTGCGGACAAGAAAGGAAGTTGCCCTTATTGATGCCCTGAAAACTCTGGGCGCGGAGACATTCCTTTCCGACACAGGATGCTGCCCTCTTTCCGTAAAGGGACCGGTTCACGGTGGTTTTGTAACGGTGGATGGAACATCTTCCCAGTATGTTTCAGCCTTGCTTCTTATTGCCCCGCTTCTGAAGGAGGACAGTCAGATTCTTGTAAACAACGGCAGTGAACTGCCCTATGTGGCAATGACCTTATCCTGGCTGAAGAAGCAGAATATCGACTTTGATGCCAGTTCCGGACTTACCGAATTCCATGTCAGGGGCAATCAGAGATACAATCCCTTTACCACCACCATTCCCACGGACTTTTCCACTGCGGCGTTCCCGCTTCTTGCGGCGGCAGTCACGGGTAGTGAGATCACCGTACCCGCACTGGATTTTGACGATCCCCAGGGGGATAAGGCTGTTTTTGCCATCTTTGAAAAAATGGGGGTCAAACTGACAACAAAAGAGAATCATACGACCATCAAAGGTCCCCGTACCCTGAAAGCGGTCAAGGCGGATCTCAATGCCACCCCCGATGCCCTTCCGGCTCTGGCTGTTGCTGCGGCATTTGCCAATGGCACAAGCCATTTCACCAATGTGGCACAGGCAAGAATGAAAGAGACCGACAGGATCAGCTGTATGGCACAGGAACTTGCCAAAATGGGGGTCAAATGCGAAGAACTCCCTGACGGACTTGTCGTTCACGGAGGAACGGCAAAAGCCTCTGCTGATCTTTGCAGTCATAAAGATCACCGTATAGCCATGGCACTTGCCTGCGGAGCATTGGCTCTGGAAGGGGAAAGCATGATTTCTGATGCGGAATCTGCCTCTGTCACCTATCCGGATTTCTTCCGGGACTTCATTGCCCTGGGAGCAAACTTCACCCTTTCCTGATCCCATGTTTTTGAAAGATCCCTATTCTTTTTCCGGTAATGGTATTCCGGAAAAGGATATTTTTTTTACGGAAAACGATCCGGAAAGAGAATACAGGAAAATTGTAAATTACAGTTTTCTTTATACAGGAATCGCCTTTATGATCTCCTTTTTTCTTGCAGGAAGCATTGCCAGGATTCTTCCCGCAGATGCGGAAAATAAACTGCTGTATTTCCTGAAAGATTTTATTGCAGGAAGTATTTTTTTTCTTCCAGTGGCGGCTGCTGCTGTTATAACAAGAAAGCGTGAAAATAAACGGTATGAGGCCTGTAATAAAAATTTTCTGCCCCTTCTGCCCTCCCCTGTTCCCCAAAGGAAAAAGCTCCTCCTTCTTTTTACGGGAACCTTTCTTTGCGGTATTCTTTTACAGATCCCGGTATTGTTCCTGGGTGCAGTGCAGAAAAGTATTTTCCAGCTGCTTGGCATAGAACTTCCGCCGCAGGAAAAAGTGGCAATAATCGCAAAACTCCTTGAAAACGGGAACAACTTTCTCCCCCTTCTTTTTCTGATCATACCGCCATTATTTTTTGCGCCCCTTGCGGAAGAACTCTTTTTCCGTCTTATTCTTTTTGACAAATTAAATCTGTACATGAAGAAGGAATATTCATTCTGGGGAACGAATATTCTTTTTGCATTGCTGCACGGAAATATTGCGGCATTTCTGCCCCTTCTGCTGGTGGGATGTATCTGCCAGAAAGTCTATTTGAAAACCTCTTCCCTGCTTGCCGCGATCCTTCTGCATACTGGCTTCAATCTGTCCACGATCCTGCTGATGAGTATCTCCCACGCGGTAAAATAGACTTTTATTCTTCCAGAATGAAATCATCCCCCTTACCGCGGATACGTTTCTGCAATATCCAGGAAACGGGGGTGAGAACTTTACTCATGGCGGCAAAAGGCAGAGTTCCTTTCAAAAGTTCCGACAGAATACGGAAATCATATTCTTCACTGAGCCAGTTATATTCCCCGTCTGTACGGATCGCCACCACACTGCCGTTGCTGCTGCCGTTATTGATCCGGAAAGTTGTCTTATCCAGGGAAAAATCCATATCGAAACGTGTGATCGTTCCCAATGCGGTGGTATGCCACGCCCTGCCGAGACTTTTCAGCAACTCACCCAGTACCGGAATATGCCACATATCCTCCCCTGTGATAACAGCATTGCCTTTACCGGAAAGAAGGAGGTTGTCTTTTTCATCAAAAGAAACCTGTGCAGATAATTTTCCGGTTGTTTCCGCAACAATACCTGAAAGTGGTTTGAGTTCCGCCCCCATTCCCTTCAACAGACTGTTGAAATCGGCCTTTTTGAGTTCAATACCGATCTCACCTTTTTCCACATTGCTTCTGAAATCGAAATGATAATCCACGTTCAGAGTTCCGTTGCAGGTTCGTGCGGAGGCATTGGGGATGGAAAGAAGTTCCTTTGCATATTGTACGGTACAGTCTATATCGGTAAGAAGAGCTTTTTTCCAAAGACATTTTCCATTATTGATCCTTGCGGTAAAAACTGTTTCCGCCTCATTTTTATAGTCGATCACCCCGGAAGCACTCAAGTCCAGCTTGTGGGGGAAATCCAGAAAATCGCTCTTCCAGCCGGGATACAGACAACGCAGTACATCATTGCCGTGAATATCGCTTTTCAATTCAAACTCCAATATTCCATCTTCAAAAAGATTGGTAAAAAATCCCTGGTTGTTTCTGCCTTTTGCGCATACCCGCAAAACCATTTTCCCGTGTTCCGTTTCCAATACAGCTCCGGGCAGAACCAGAATACCGGAAGAATCCAGCATAAAACGGGTTGCACCGTAACGGAAAGGAATATTTTTGTATTTAAAATCCCCCATAACAATATTTCCGTCGGCGAAATAGAAACAGGGCTTTTTACTGTAATCCAGAAACAGAAATGCAGTAGAATCCATAAGAGAACCTTGCTGCGGCCAGTGCAAATCCTCCATAAGCACCCGGATCTTCTGCCGGTAACCGGGGGATAGTCCATAAAAAAGTTTTTCCGGCGAACCGCTGCTTTTGAGATGAAGAAGCATTTTCTTTTCCCCGGGCAGGATCCCGCCTGAAAGAGAAAGGAGGAGGCTGTGTCCCAGAAGCATATCCAGTTTCCTGATTGTGATCTTTTCCGGTGAAAAGGCAAAAAATGCGGCAAGGGAATTTACTTTTATACCGCAGACCGTAAATTCCGGAATCTGGAGGGACAGCTCACTCTTTATATCTTTTCCTGTGGAAAGATTTTCCTTTGCACATTCCAGAGTTCCGGAAAATGGAATATTTATATTTTTTCCGGCAACCGGGAAATCTTTGGTATTTTCTGTAAAAAAGGAAAAAGTTTTTAAAAGTTCAAAAGGTACCATCCCGGAAAATCCCGCAGAAAATTTCTTCTCATCACAGCGGAAGGAAAAAGACATTTTACCGGAGATTTTTTCTGTTTCTCCGCCGGAAGAGTAAAAACAGATATTTTCCCCTTTACCGGAAAAACCTTCCTGTGTCAGCCGGATAAGGAGAGAAGTCTTTTCTGTAAAAAATTCTGGAAATTCCATACGGGGCAGATCCAGGGAAAGTATAAGTTCATACGCAGCATCCTGAACAGAAAAAGAAAGGAGTTTTGCAGAAAAACCCAGCATTTCCTTTTTCCATTTTCTCATCTGTTTTTCCCCCATGAAAAGGGAAAGTTTGTTTACAGCCTCCCGGGGAAGAAAATGCTGTATCACTTCAAAGGGACATTTTCCGGAAAGTTTTCCGCTTGCCTTACGGGTATTTTCATCATACTTTCCTTCAAGAAAAAATTCTCCGCCGGAAGCAAGTTGGAATTTATTCTTTTTCAAGGCAAAAACAGAATTTTTGAGCGTATATTCCAGAACACATTTTTCAATGGAAACACGATCAGCAAGAGTGAATCCGGGCAGGGAAAAAAGAAAATTTCCGCTGCACTTACTGAAATCATGCAGATCCATATGCAGATTTGCCTTGAGGAAAGGACGCTCCGGCAATCCGCTTTTACGGGAGAAAGTGATCCACTTTCCGCTGCTTTCCGGATGGCGTAAATAACCGGCGCATAAAGACAGATACATGCGCAGATCTTCCGGAATGCTTTTCATCCGGGAACTGAAAAACCTTCCTTCTGGCGGCAGCCTTCTTTCATGCCACAGAAGCGCATTGAATCTGTCCCCCAGATCGGAAGCTACCACATGAAGAAAATTATTCACCGTACCGGATAAATCAAAATTCCCCGCATGACTGCTGCCGCAGAATTTCTTTATCCGGACAAGTCCCTTTTCCCCTTCCACATCAAGAAAAAAGGATTTGAGAATGAGGACATCTTCCGCCCCTTCGCGGCCGCTTTCCGGAAAAAGAGGAAATAAGAGATTTCCATTATTCATCTGCAAATGCAGCGGCAAAGTCACCCCACGGAAAAGTTTTCCAAAAGAAAATGAAAGAATAAGATCATCGGATGCTATTTCCGGGAAAGTATATTTTTCCAACGGAGCAAGACTGAAAGCATTTACTCTTATCCCGGCAGGAAAAACAGTATTAACCTTACCGGTTTCCAGCTTCAGATCATACCGGAGAAAAAGTTTCTGTACATATTTTATGACAGTATCAGGAACCGGATTTTTTTCCCAGTAAAGCATAAGGGAACAATAGGACACAGAAAAAAGAAGGATCAAAGAACAAAAGAGTGCGGGAAGTACCCGTCGGAAAAGGATTCTTTTTATTCCCACTTTCCTTTTTTTCACCTTTTTACCGGCATCTTTTTTCTGAATATCTTCTTTCAGGATATCTTTTTTCTGTTTATCTATCATTCTATTCACGTTATTTTCCCTCTTTACTTTGTTTTGTCAGGGGAAAGATCCCAGTTGATTCCGTCTATTCCATATCCGGCAAGAGCCGTATTGGTCCGGGAGAAAGGTCTGCTTGAGAAAAATCCCCGGTAAGCGGAAAGAGGGGAAGGATGCGCACTGCATAAAACCGTATGCTTTGTCTGATCAATGAACGAAAGTTTCTTCTGTGCCGGAGTCCCCCACAGGAGAAAAACGATATGCTGCGGCAGAAGATTTACTTTCCGGATCACATCATCCGTAAAAAATTCCCAGTAATGACCTTTATGGGAATTTGCCTCATGGGCTCTTACAGTAAGGACGGTATTAAGGAGAAGCACTCCTTCCTCCGCCCATGGGATAAGGGAGCCGCATTCCGGTACGGGCAAAGAAGTATCACTGGCATATTCTTTGAAAATATTACGCAAAGATGCGGGATGTTTTATTCCCTCTTTTACAGAAAAAGCCAGTCCGTGAGCCTGTCCATCTCCGTGATAGGGATCCTGTCCCAGCAATACGGCTTTAATCTTTTCCGGCGGAGTCAATTTCAAAGAGGTGAAAATATCTTCAAAAGGCGGAAAGATCTCACGGGAAGCATATTCTTTTTCCAGGAAATCGGCAAGAAGGGAAAATTCTTTACTTTCCACAGTCCCGGCAAGCAGTTTTTTCCACGGTTCCGGGATCATCTGTACAAGTTTATTTTTCATTTTCTATTCTCCTTACTTCCGTCTTTTTATACTCCAAAAGAAAATATAGCACAAAAAAAGATTTTATAAAGGGGCAAAACACATTTTTCCATCTGATAATGCCCATATACAGAAAAAGGACACAGAATTTTCATTCTGCATCCTTTATTTTTCAGTACAGGACTACTGTATCTTATTTTTTTGCTTTTCCGTCAAGAAGTGTTACAAATACATCATCCAGAAGAGCAAAATCACCCTTTTTACCGAGAATGGTGAAACGCAGTCCCATCCATTCATTGGCGTTGATGGTATATTCACAGGAATAAAGTTTCTGTTTATTCCCCAGTTCCGCCTTGAAAAATCCGGTGGTGGGAAGATTGGTCCTTCTGTAACCGTGTTTGGCTTTGACGTCTCTGGTATCACAGTATCTCTGGGCACTTGCAAGAAGAGTACCTTTTCCGGAGGCACGGAAGGTGACACGGATCTTGCGGGGGACAGGTTTCTGGGCAAGTACGCCGCCGGCAAGAAGCTGATAAGCAAAACCTCCGTAGGGAAGTTTGAGAGCTTTGGAAGCCCCGTTTGCCACAACGGAACAAACCTTGTTTACAGCCCAATCTTTGGGGGTGCCGTTTTTAGTCAGATCTTCAAAGGTGCCGTTTTTCAAAATGGGAGTACCAATGATGATCCCTCTGTAATTGACCGTATCATGATGGGGTGTACCATCCAGACTCATCTGAAAACCGGCGGCTGCATCACTTTCTTTTTCTGCAGTGACGCATCTTGTGGCATGAACTTTCCACAATGCCCCACGTTCCGCTTTGCCCATTTTGGCAAGGGGAACTTTCACTTCCATTGCAAAGCCTTTTTTGGTACGTTTTACTGCGGCAACAACTCCCAGATCCTCTTTAGAATGATTGCCGGGGCAGCGGGCATCATAAACAGCACCGGAAACACTTACCGCCACCTGATAATATTCCTGTGCGGCGGAGGGAGGCATGATGAAAAATTCCACGCTGTCATCATGGAACACATTTCCATCTTTTGTTTTGCAGTTGCCTTTCAGTTTTCCGGGATATTTTGTATCGGCGACCACACGGAAATACAAATTATCATCATCGGAAAGAATGGAAAGAACGGTTTTGTGTTCTTTATCAACATTCTGTCCTCTTTTGCTTCCGAAAGTATATTTGAATTCACTTGTATGCCATGCTCTGTTCCATTCTGCATCAGAGGGATTGCCGTCGATTTTGATATTGCCCACTCTTGTGGGAGCGGAACAGGCTTTGCCCAGCTGGGCACGCATTTTATCATTGGGTTCGATCCAGTAGCGATTCAGCCAGTCACGATCGTCTTTAAGTCTTCCTTTCAGGATTTCATCATTTCCGGCGAGACGGTCAGCTTCATCAAGAAGGGCAAGCAGTTTCTCCTTTGCCCCGGGGACGGAGAGAAGCTGGGGGCGTCTCTGGTCGCCTGTGGGATACCCCAGGCAGTAAGAGGAATTGTTCCAAAGTTCCCTGCGGCAGTCATGATATTTTTTCATGGCAGGATAGGCTTTTCCATAATATTTGCTTTCCACATCTTCCAGAATCTTTGCGGGATCAAGATCCGGATTCCACAGCATTTTTCCGGTGACACAGTACCACTGCCAGTTGGCATTGGCTCTGTCGGCACGGAAATCTTTTACTCCTTTTTTTGCAGGAGGCCAGAACTGGGCGTCAGCAAAAAGCATTTCTTCCTTCCAGCCTTCCCAGCCCATTTTGCGGAAGAAACGCAAGTCTTTTGCCTGGATCTCTTCCAGACAGCCGTACATAACAGAAGTACAGTTGGCATATTCATACAATCTCATACGGGAGGAGATCTTTCCCCATTCCTTCATAAGATTGAGGTGGGTAACGTTTCTCTGGCAGGAGGGGTCATTGAGTTCATGTCCATAGCAGCGGCCATGGGTGCAATAGTAGATGATGGCGCGTTTATCATACTTCACATTTTTGGGAATGGTGCGGTAGGTATGATATGCCCAGGATTCCAGAAAAGCATCCGGATATTTTTTATAGAGCTGAGCCATGATCTTTGTAACAACTTTATGGAAACGGGTGGAAACATTGATATAATCAAATTTTTCTGTTTCATCCAGTTTACGGCATTCGGCACATTCGCACCAACCGGTAGTAACATCGATCATACCGAAAAGATAATTGAACTTATCTGCCGGAACTTCCTTATAGATACTTTCCACATAATCATAAATGCGTTTCTGTACTTCCGCATTGGAGATACAGATCTGCTGCCCCTTCACCCGTTTACCGTTCTGCAAAGCAAAATATTCCGGATGTTTTTCAAAAAGACTCTGGGGAACAGGTTTGGTAAAGGTAAGGTGACCGCCATCCCCAATGGAAAGGATGGAGGTTCTTTCCATATAGAATTTTTCTTTGAAAGCGCGTTTGTAGCTCCAGGGGGGATTGATCTGGAAGCCCTGACGGACGGCAACGGTCTGACCGTTCACCGGGGCTCTGCCGGTAGCTCCCACATGGGAAAGCTGTCTGTAACGGAAAACAGGATCACGGACGATCTCAAAATCCGCAAATTTCAAAGCAGTTTTTGCAGGGATATATTCATAGGCATCTTTTTTTGTTGCGGCTCTGAACCAGCGGATACCCACTTTTTCATCAAGAAAAGCATAAGTACCGTAAAGTTCCCCCACACGGTCTTTCCCCACGATGTAAAGAGTATTGCCTTTACTGACGATGGCAAAAGCATCAGGAGATTTGGCGGAAGCAAGTTTCTTTGCGGCGGAAGCGGGAAGATCTTTCACATTTTCAAGAGTGCCAATGACAGCTTTGGAAGAAGCGTTACTTTTTCCCTTCACCGTTTTCAAAGTATTTCCGCTTACCTTTCCGGCATAATGGGCAAATTCCTTTGCGGCAAGAATGGTGGATTCCGGGACTTTATCACCGATGACGATTTGCGTATCCTTTGTTACTTCAAAAGCACAGAGGGTACTTGCGGCAAACCCGGCAAGAAGCAGGGTTTTCAACAATGTTTTTTTCATATTTTTCCTTTCGTTAAAAATGAGTATTATTTACAGCAATAAATGTAAACTCTTTTCCATAAAAATCAAATACAGAAAAGAGTTCAGCAAAAAAATTCAAACAAAAAGATATATTTACCGGAATTTACACCAGCCGACTTTGGTATCATAGATGCCAGTGGTAATATCGGCAGCTTTTCCACTCTGCCCCAGAAAACCTTTCGGAGGCACAGTAGAAGCCCAGGTTGAACCATAGGCATTGAGCGGATTGCCGCAGGTAAATGTTGCCACATGCCAGTCGGCATAGAGAATATTCATCTTGCGGAGTCCGTGGGTGGGCTTTGCCTGCTGGGTGGTAGCAGTGGAACGGTAAGCATAGCACTGGGAGGAACTGCTGCCGGATTCCAGAAGAATAAACTGTTCACTGGGAGCGGAACAGCGATCCTGTTTAATGATTTTCGGGCGTTTTCCCACAATATCTTCCGAAAGGATCATGTAATTATAAGCATATCCCACAGCAGAGTGACTGGTGGCAAGATCCGGTAATTTGGAAATGATCTGGGGACAATGGAAAACTTTTGCATCTGCATACCCCAGTTTCACAGATTTTGCCCATGCGTTGGATGCACTTGTAGGCTTACTCATTCCGAACCCCCAGGATTGACCGAAAAGAGAATGAATGGGATATTGCCCTTTGTAATCCTCCATATAAAAGTTGAATGCCAATGCCACCTGTTTCTGATTGCTGGTACAGTTTATCAGCCGTGCAGACTCTCTTGCTTTGCTCAATGCCGGAAGAAGCATCCCGGCAAGAATGGCGATGATAGCAATAACGACAAGAAGTTCGATCAGAGTAAAAGTATTACGTCGCATAATATACATCATGTACTCTCCCACGAGTTTGATTTTATCTTTTCAAAACCTTTTTTTATTCCCCTGATTTCCGTTTTGAATACAAAAATGCCACACTTCATACAACATAATGTATATTATGCGACACGGGAAATATGGGTAATATAATGTATCTTTAAGGAAATGCAATTTTTTTTATTGTCCATTCGGCAAAAAGGAGGAAAGATTTTTAAAAATCCTCCCTCCTTAATACCGTTTTTCTATTAAATAAAGAAAATCAAGGTACTTTGACAGCTTCCACTTCGTCAAAGAATACCATATCTTTTTCACCCCTGATCCCGGCTGTATCCAGTACAAGAGTAAATCCGGTGGCAACAGCAGGAAGAGTGATCACACTTTCCACTTTCTGCCAGTTGTCTTTTTCCAGTTTCACACCATTCTTGAATACCGGGATGCCCAGACCATAGTCGAAAGGTCCTTTCACCCGTTTGGAACGGTAATATACTTTGATATACCCTTTTCCATTGCCCACGCCTTTGGTTTTTACGGCAATGCGGTATTTTTCCCCGCCTTTTGCCACAGGAACATGGGCAAGAATACAGCCATTGTTCCGGGTGACAAGGGCAGAGGTATCATCAGAATACCCCATATCTTTTCCCACAACAGAATAGAAGGAGGCTTTCACTTTCCCTTTGGAGGAATAGCCTTCAAACTTTCCTTTGAAAAGAGTTGCCCCGGGAAGAGTAAATGTGTCGGTATAATCTCCCCATACATTGAAATTGGCATTTCTGATCTTGTTATCTTTTACCTGGGGAGTTTTTTTCACATTTTTCAATGCGGCAGCTCTTTTTTCCGCAACACGTTTTTTATGCCAGTCTTCCAATGCTTTTTTCAGATGGGGGGCAACCGGAGGATCTTTCTCAAAGATACTGAATACTTCCACATCATCAAAATATACTTTCCCTCCCTCTTTCCCTGTACTGTTCAGCATGGGGGAAAGATAATGGGACCCCTGGGGAACAGAACGGACAATAACAGAAGCCTGTTTCCAGCCGTTGCCCAGATCTTTATCAAAAGGAGCGGCAATACTCATGGAATGATTATGCCACTGTCCTTTTTCATTTCTCCACTGGATCCCCAGAGAACCGCCGGCAGCACCAACAAATCTTGCTTTGGCACGGATGATATATGCTCCGTGGGGATCTACTTTCACCGCCTGATGGATGACCCCGGCACCGTCACGGATCATCATCCCATTACTGCCGTTTACGCCCTCTTTTACTGCAAGAGAGATCTTTGCCTTGCTTCTTTTATTTCTCCATGTTTCCCAGTTGGGGGCATTTTTGTGTACGACGGAATCGGGGGCAAGCTGTACGACAGATTTTCCGCCGTTGCCCTCAAAGGAGGAGTTTTTCAAAAGATTTTTCAGTTTGGAAGTATCTTTGAGAAGGTTAAAAGCATATTTCCAGGGATCTTTTGCATACAGCATGGCATCTTCAATACCGGGGACAGCCATTCCGATATAGGGACCGGGCACATCCGGAGAGTGTTTGAGGGCATTTTCCTGCCAGGCGTGTTTATAACGGATGGGGATCCATTTTCTGTGTTCGTTCCATGTCCATACATATTCATCGGAATATTCCACAGCCAGTGTAAAGTTACGGCGGAAAAATTCCAGAGGAGTCATTTTTTCCTGTTCCATATAACTGCGGAAAGTATAGGGAGGACGGCTGTTGGTGTAACAGGACATATAGGTTGCCACAGAAAGAGAACCCTGTTCACGGAATTTTCTCTGATTTGCCGGAGTAAGCAGTTTGGGGAACCGCAGATCACGCAAAGCCCTCAACTTATGATAATCACTCTCATTTTTTGCAAAATATCCATGGCCTTCCATACCGTCCACGATCTTTGCTTTGGGGGGCAGCACATCATAGATCCCGTTGAAGAATGCTACCAGAAGTCCGGTACTGCACCCCTGCAGTCTTTCATAAAGCAGGGGGGAACCATCCGCATAACCCATCATCAGATCGAAGGAGAAAAAGAGGAAAATCACCACATCGGGAAATTCTTTTGTTACTGCCGTCATCCACTGACGTCCCCGTTCCCTTGCCTTGTCCCATGCTTCCTTGTAGCTTTTTCCACATTCAGCACGGTAACGCCAGTTCTGGTAGTTTCCGTAATCTTCCAGGTCAAAACGGATCCCTTCACAGCCGCCCTGTTTTGCCACACGGGCAATGACAGAATAGTTGTTGCAGACTGCATCCCAGAACTCATCATCAAAAATATCAAATTCACCGGTAAAAGAGGAGGCGGAGGCACCGATAAAATTGTATTTGAGTTTTTTGGCGCGTTTACGAACATTTTTCAGGTGTTCCACATCTTTTTTATACCAGTCATACTGGAATCTGAGTTTGGAAAAATTCATCCATGCCGTGGAAACTTTTTTTCCTTTTGCATCTTTAACAGTTTTGCTTACATCGATTCCCAGCCCGTCATGGGGGAGATAAGTTTCGATTATTTCCAGATTTTTGTCCAGATATTCCGCAGTGGGATTATCCCAGCCGAATTGGAGAAGTTTCTTTTCCACCGGAGCTTTGAGCTGCTCTGCAGCACTTGCAATACATCCGCAAAGCATAAAAATGCCGAGCAGATACAAAATGGTTTTCTTTGTCATAAATGACTCCTTTTTTGTTTATATATCGGATACTGTTTTTTATTTTATCTGGGTTCGGCAACACCGGAAAAGGGATAGGAATTATGCAGTTTGTTATACAGATTGTTTACCCCAGTCCAGGTAACAGCATGCGCTTTGTCTGTTGTATAAAGAGCCCTGCACTTGCGGATATCCACAAATGCGGCATGCATATCAGCAAATACGGTATTGAATCCCCTTGCGGCGGGCAGGTGAAGACGCAGTCCCTCCGCAACAGTTTTGGAATCGAAGAAGGTGGAAAGATTGCTTAAAGGAAATTTACATGTATTCATCTTGTAAAATCCTTTCTGATAATCTACGTCCATGCGTTTGGGGCCCAGGGACCCCATATAGGTGGCATAAAAATTGATCGTGTAATCACAGGGCTGTTTGGATTTATGGGCCTCCAGCACCACCTGTCTGGCAGGACAGCGCAGAATTCCCTTTGCTTCTACTGCATTAGGTCCGGGGTTCCAGCTTTTCACAGGAATATACCCCAGGCCGTCCGGATAGATGCTACTGGACTGCAGAAGCAGAACCATGGAGTGGTATCCGGTAGTACCCCACATATGGGAGGGATACACTTTTGTAGAAGAAATCATCCAGTCTTTGTAGTCAGTAGTATAGGAACTTGCTGCCATACCGATCTGTTTGAGATTGGAAAGACACCCTATGCCTGTTGCCATATTTCTGGCCTTATTCAACGCAGGAAGGAGCATCCCGGCAAGAATGGCGATAATGGCAATTACAACCAATAATTCGATCAAAGTAAACCTTTTTCCTTTCATATTTCTTTTTCCTTTTTACATTTTTCCGTACTTTTCCAAATTTGTCCACATATATAATTATACAATATTTTTTCAAAAAAACAAGGTTTTACACTTGCATTATAAGTGCGAAAAATTATATTATAAATGCGAACAAAGGAAAAAACATGAAAAAAAATCCTTACAACAGAAAAATCGTCAGCAATAAAAATTTTGAAGAAATATCCTATGTCAAATGGGAGGACGTTCCCGGCGATAACTTCTTTTTTTCCCTGCGAGCCTACGGGGAAACAAGAAGTAAAAAAAAATTTGAAAAGAATGAAACGGCTATAGATAAATTGACCGACTATATCGCCATAGAATTTATTGAAGAAGGGCAATTATCTGTTTCTTTCGGCGAAAAAACATTTCATCTGCACAAAAATGACCTGCTTTTTTACAAAACAGATATTATAACCATACGGATGCAGTCACAGAAAAATATTCCCATGGTGAAAAAATATCTTACCGTAAAAACCAACCGCCTTCTTCAGCACTTCCTCAATATTTCCGAAGAGGGATTTTTTATCTGCCACAGCAAACATCCGGAACGGGTGAAAAGTATTTATAAATCCATTCTTGATCTCATCCTTGAAAACGGAAAATTTCTTTCCAGTGATATTTCCAGCAATATTTATAAACTTGTCTATGACTTTTTTGTTCTGGAAAACGGACTTATCCATATCCCGGATACATTTACCGCCATTCCCCATATTTTATCCATTTCGCCGGAAAAATATAAAGATTTGAAAAGTCTTCTCACAGAGTTCCATACAACAAAGTATGCGTTGACAAAACTTTTCCGGAAAAGATACAATACCACCCCCATAGCTTATCTGATCACTTTGAAACTCAATAAAGGTTGCTGGTATCTGGAAAATACCACCACTCCCGTAAATGAGATCGCCCGACTTTGCGGAATTGCAAATGTGCCGCTTTTTACAAGACAATTCAAAAAACAGTTTTCCTGTACTCCGGGACAATACCGGAAAATAAAACAGAAAATCCACAATTCTTCCGTTACGGCAACAATTCCGCCTGCTGAATAAAGGTATCCTGTGCTTCTCTTGCAAGAATGGTGAAACGGGAGTTCCAGCCGCAGACACGAACCTGTAAATTTTCATATTTTTCCGGCTTTTTCTGTGCTTCTTTCAGCATTTGAGCATCAAAAATATTAAATTGAAGACCGCTTCCCCCGCGGAAAATAAAAGTCCGGATCAGAGAACAGAGGGCACGGAGTCCTTCAGAACCCTTCACACTTGAAGGATGCAGCATCACATCCAGACAGGTACCGCAGGGCCACTTTGTCATATCGATTTTCAGTACCGAATTCATAAGGGAAGTCACTCCTTTTTTGTCCATACCTGTTACCGCATCCATATTCTTGCTTACAGGAGTACCGGCAATTCTTCCGGAAGGAAGGGCGGAAATCATTTCCCCGCTCTCCACAACTCTCTGCCCGTAAATGGAAGGGGTGATATTGCCATTTCTCCCGTTTTTCTGTTTTGCAAGAGCTTCCGCGGCAAAAGAGCAGATCTTTACAGCAATGGAATCCGCTTCCTCATCATTGTTCCCCCACTTAGGGCATTTTTTCAAAGCATAAAGCTGTAATTTTTCATACCCTTTCCAATTTGCCTCAAGAGCATTTTTGAGTTCAGGAAGAGTGCAGATTTTTTCATCAAAGATCATTTTTTTCATTGCTGCAAGACTGTCCACACAATCCGCAATATGGGAGGCAACACATCCTGTGGTATTGTATTTTGCTCCGCCCAGCGTCACATCCAGTCCCTTTTCCACGCAGGAAGTAAATGTGGCAGATAACAGTGGTACAGGATTGATCAGAGGCCAGATCTTTTCACAACGGGACTGCATATATGCCATTTCCTCACAACAGAGAAGCAATTCCGCCAGATAATGTTCCAGAAGGGAATCAAAAGAAACAAAAGAATCATGTTTTTTCAGCAGACGGAGGAGTATGCAGGGAAAATAGAGAAAAGTTGCCCCGGAAAGAGATACTTCTTTCCCCATAATGGCAGGTTCATAACAGCCGATAGGCAGAACATCCTCAAGATCTTCTTCCTCTCTTCCGGCTTTCCGCATACTTTCCAGAACCATATCGTAATTAAGCGTAACGATCCCGGTTTTCCCGTTACGGATATTTTCCGCAAAAAGTTTCAGAAAATTTTCCGGGGTTTCTTTTGTAAGAAAAACCGATAATTTCGGATCGACTGCATCCAGTTCGGCGTAAGTTTCCATTCCCAGAAAGGAGAGTGCATTGATTTGCGGTCCGAAACAGAAATTCTTGCCGAAAGCCCGTCCCTGATGTTTTGCATAGAACCGCATCCAGTAGTGTTTGAGCAGCTCTTTTGCACTTTGTTCTGTCAATATCCCATTCTCCAGATCATGCTTGTAAAAGGGGTAAAAATCCCGGTCGAAACGTCCCATGGAACGGATGGCGACACACCCGTTTTCAATAAGTTCATGAAGAAAATATGTAAGGAGAAAAGCCTCATGCAAGGTTTCCGGAGCGTGTTGTGCTATGGCATCAAAAGGTGCATATTCTGCCTTTGTCCCCATACGTTTTGCAAGGATGATCGCCCCTTCCAGCACCATGATACAGGCGGAAGTAAAATCACTTTCCGGAGCCGCTTTCACATCTTGCAGCAATCCGGGCAATCCCCGGAGCAATACCCGTTTCCAGTCCGGTGCGATGTGACTTACATCCACCATATACCCGTACCCATTTTCAAAATCAAGTTTTACATGGCGGCCATCTTCCCCGAATTCTTCCTGCCAGAATTTTCTGCTGCGTTCCTGAAATAATTTATGGAATATCCCCTTATGCTCGATGATCCCGGCAAAGAGATGATCTTCCTCCGGAAAGAATCTTGCCTTTTCACAAAGAAGCCGCACCAGAAAAGCATGAGTAAGGATATAGGGTTCTGCGGGATATTCTTTGCAATGCTGCTCAAAGATTTTCCGGATCTCTTCATGAGCCAATCCGGTTTCCGGATCATAAAAAGCATTTTCATAGACTTTTTCCAACTCTTTACGCTGTTCTTCAAAACAGGAAATATTTTTCATTTTCTTCTTTTCCTTATAAAATTTGATTTTTTATAAAAATATAGTATATTATGGATAAATATCAATATAAAAAGATGTGGAAAGGTTTATACTTTTATGACAGACTTGACTTACAATAATGAAGTATTGCTTCTTGCCAACCTTCTGCATATAGAGATCACCCACTTTGCAAAAGGGATTTATTCCGACGGAACAAATCTTTTTCATACAAGAAGTGTAAACAGACTTTTTCTTGTTACAGAAGCCCCGGAAGATGAAAGCAACTATATTGAAGACAGGAAGGAAAAAGTCATTCTGAAAAAAGGCATGAGTATTTTTGTCCCTGCCTCCCACAGTACAAGGTGGATGCTGACAAAAGATCTTTCCTTTATTTCCATTCATTTCAAGGCGGAATACATTCCTTATACCGATCTTTTTTCCACAACGGAAAAACTCTTTATTTTCCGGGATCCCGCCATACATGAAACTGCTTCCGGAGCGTTTCACAGTATCAATACCTGTTCTGCCGCCTTCCATCTTTCCGCATTATGCAGATCCATCTGCGGAAAGCTCCTTGAAAATTTCACATTACAGGATCTTTCCCATGCGGCAGGCTTCGATCATTTCCGTAAAGTGGCAGTATATGTACAGAAACATCTTACAGCCAAAACCCTTGTCAGCGATCTTGCAGAGATCATGAATATGAGAAGAGATGTTTTTTCCCGTACTTTTCATAAAGAAACGGGACTTACCCCGAAAGAATATCTTGCAGATGTTCTCATAAAAAAGGCTGCGGAGCTGTTGAGCAAGGGGAAAAACTGCCGGGAAACAGCAAAAATCCTGCAATTCAATAATGAATACTATTTTTCCCGTTTTTTCAGCAAAAAGACCGGGATCCCGCCCTCCCGCTACCGGGAAAAAATCTGGTAAAAAAAGAAAAAGAGAAAGTCAACACCTCTCTGTATCAAGTTGCTGATTACAAGTACGGATTAATACGGATATTTACGGAATTTTTCAATGGGACTTATACAATTTAATTGAAAAAAATTCTTGTTTCAAAAACTTTACTGCGGCTGAGTAAATAGTATGTTGCTCAAAAAACTTCCGTACTTTTCCGTAAAAAAAGGGGCTACTGCACCCCTTGTTCAGTTTTTGCAGCATCCCCTTGAAAAAAAGTATAAACGATCAGCGGGAAATCAGAGTTCGATCTCTCTGTCCTCTTCGCTGGATCGGTAAATGGCATCCAGAAGTTTCATGGCTACAAGTCCTTCTTCCCCGGTTGCCGCAACTTTGCACTTGCCCTGAACGGCATCAGCAAATACCTGCATTTCCCCGGCAAAGGGATCTCTGGTTTTGTCGTAATCCAGTTTGATGTCGGCAAGTTTGCCGTCAAGTTCGGTGAGAAGAACGGTATCTTTTTCCCCGATCTTGATTCCACCTTTGTCGCCCAGGATCTCGATATAGGATTCAGCTTCGGCATTACATGCCCAGGCTACTTCAAAAGAGAGTGTCGCCTGTTTGCCGAAACGCACGAAACCTGCGGCATAATCATCCACATCAAAAGTTCCTTCATAGTTCGGCGGGCCTGCCCACATATTGATGTAGTGGTAATTTTTCATATCTTTTCCGAACTTGGAATAGACTTTTGCACTTACCTTTGTGGGATTCCAAAGTCCGGTACTCCACATGGCAAGGTCAAGGAAGTGTACGGCAATATCAATAAGTCCGCCGCCTCCGGAACGGGCCTTTGTGGTGAACCAGCCGCCCAGACCGGGGATGCCTCTTCTGCGGATGAGTTTGACACGGATCTGATAGATCTCTCCCAGTCTGCCATTGTCAATAAGTTCTTTTACCGCAATGGAATCGGCAGCCTGACGTTTGACCATGCCCATCTGGAGAAGTTTGCCGGATTTATCCCGGGCTTTGAGGATCTCTTCCCCCAGGGAAGCATTCAATGTCATGGGTTTTTCCAGAAGAACATGTTTGCCGGCTTCCAATGCGGCAATGGCGATGGGGGCGTGCATATCATTGGGTACGCATACGCTTACAGCATCGATTTCCGGATCCTTCACAAGTTCCAGATAATCTGTATAGGTTTTTGCCACACCGAATTCTTTGGCTTTTTCAGCAAGACGGTCTTCCAGAATATCGCACATGGCAACAATTTCGCTGTTGGCGACTTTCTGATAGGATTTTGCGTGAACCGTTCCGATGGTACCGCAACCGATAATTCCGATTCTGACTTTATCAGCCATTTGTCTTTCCTTTCTGTGATTATTTGACGGGTATTCTTGTTCCAGTTTCCTGCATTGCCTTTACTGCCGCGGCACGGATGGAAACAACCTCCAGAGTTTCTTCCATGGGAATGGGGGAAATACCCGTATCGTAAAATTCCATGATCTTATCCAGCAGATTTTCAAAGATATTGCTCATCTTTGCTGTATCTGCTTTTACGGTATCACTCTGGGCAAAGCAGGCAAAAGACCCTGCCGGATTGTAGGTGAAGGAGGCACTTCTTTCATCCGGATATTCTACAAGACCGGACAAAAGTTTTTCATTTCCTGTAACGATCACATTTTCCGCCCCTGTTCCCAGAAGCGTAACGATCATTTCAAACTGATGGATACTGTATTCCGGAAAATTTCTTCCTCCGCCTCTTGTCGCGGCAACTTTGGGAGAACTTTCTTTTTCCCTGAATTTTTCCTGCATGGAGATGAATTCATCCCCGTAACGCAGGGCTGAGGAACTCATTAAAGGCGTATTGTATTTTTCTGCAAGAGCAAAAATGCGTTCCGCCGCTTCTCTGCTTTCTGCAAAGGGCTTATCTATATAAACCGGCTTGCCGGAACGCAAGGCAAGATCGGCAAGACGTTCATGCACTTCCGGATTGGAAGGAGCAAGCACACAAAGGCAATCACTTTTTTCCACGATCTCTTCCAATGTGGAACAGGGGCTTATCCCCATTTCCTTACACCATTGGGCAAGAGGGCGTCCGCCTTCCAGCGGAGCCTCCTCCCAGGCACAGGCAACTGTAAACTTATCCTTCCAGACACTTTTTGCGATCATGGAAGGATAGTTGTTTGCATGCCACTCATCAATGAAAAGATCGATAAAGCCGATTTTCTTTTTCATTTTTGTATCCTTTGCGGATTACATCCTTTCCACAGCTGCTTTGGCAAATTCAGAGCAGGAGAGAAGGGTGGCACCATCCATCAGACGGGCAAAGTCGTAAGTGACCTGTTTGTCGGCAATAGCGTTTTCAATACCTTTGACCACAAGGTCGGCAGCCTCATCCCAGCCTATGTGACGCAGGAGCATTTCTCCGGAGAGAGCAAGGGAGGAGGGGTTGACTTTATCCATGCCGGCATATTTGGGAGCAGTACCGTGGGTAGCTTCAAAGATGGCCTTTCCGGTAAGGTAATTGATGTTTGCGCCGGGAGCGATACCGATACCGCCGACACAGGCGGCAAGAGCATCAGAAACATAGTCACCGTTCAGATTCATGGTGGCGATCACATCATATTCTGCGGGACGGGTGAGGATCTGCTGGAGGAAGGCATCGCAGATGCAGTCTTTGATCAGGATCTTGCCTTCAGGTACTACGCCGTTGCAGTCATCCCAGCAGACGGTTTCATTGGCAAATTCCCGTCTTGCAAGAGCATAACCCCAATCTTTGAATCCGCCTTCTGTAAACTTCATGATGTTGCCTTTGTGGACAAAGGTGACACTCTTTCTGTTATTGCGGATGGCATAACGGATGGCGGCACGGATCAGACGTTCGGAACCATCCAGGGAAACCGGTTTGATGCCGATAGCACTTGTTTCAGGGAAACGGATCTTGCTTACGCCCATTTCCTTCTGTAGAAAATCAATGACCTTTTTTGCTTCGGGAGTACCGGAAGCCCATTCGATCCCTGCATAAATATCTTCTGTATTTTCACGGAATACCACCATATCGGTCTTTCCCGGTTCTTTCACAGGAGAGGGAACGCCGCGGAAGTGGCGGACAGGACGCAGGCATACATAGAGATCAAGTTTCTGACGCAATGCCACATTGAGAGAACGGATACCTTTTCCCACGGGAGTGGTGAGAGGGCCTTTGATAGAGATGCTGTACTCATTGATCGCTTCCACAGTTTCATCGGGAAGCCATACATTGTCCCCGTAAACTTTCAGAGCCTTTTCCCCGGCAAATACTTCCATCCAGGCAATTTTCTTTTTGCCGCCGTAAGCCTTTTCCACAGCGGAGTTCCAGATATGCATGGAGGCGGCGGTAATATCGGGACCTACCCCGTCGCCTTCGATATAGGTGATAATAGGGTTATCTGGTACTTCCAGTACGCCTTCACTTTTGAGGGTGATCTTTTCACCTGCGGGAATTTTGATTTTGTCGTAAGCCATGTTAAAAATCCTTTATGTTGAAAGTTGAAAAATCATTTCTTTTTTGCTGTTTTTGCTTTTGTATCCACGATACATACTTCTCTTGCGGGAAGGGTGAATTTCCCGTCTTTCAGGAAGTCGCCCAGAATACATTTTCCCTTTACATCTGTATCGAAACTTACTTCCTTATTGTTATGGTTGAGAACGAAAGTAAGTTCTCCTCTGGAGATCATTTCCACCTCTTCCGGGAGAACGGCAGTTTTCACCTTTGCCTTTTTTGCAATGTGCAGTAAAAGTTCCTTATAGGTCTTTTTGTCCAAATAGGTGGAGGCAAAATAGAAAGCATACCCTTGACCGAAACGGTTTTCAGTGCAGTAGGGAGTGCCTTTCAGAAGACCTCTGTCATGGGTGAGAAGGGATTCCGCTCCCATGCTGTCTATTTCCATTACATGATTGGAGGGTTGTCCCATGATCTTTTTCCCGTTGAGTTTACCGGTAACGGCAATATCGCCGCCGTCATGGATCTCTCTGGGTTCAAAGGCATCCAGCACTTCCGGTGTACTCAAAGGATAATATCCTTCAATGGATATACCGAATACATCCTGCAGGTGTTCCGGTCCTGCCTGGGGAATGAATTTTGCATTGCCGTCAAAGATCCCGGATTTGCCGCCAAGAAGAACTGTTCCTCCCTTTTCCACATATTTGCGGATCTTTTCCGCAACTTCTTTACGGAAATGGGACATTTGCGGAATGACCACAAGTTTATACTTGCTGAAATCGTCATCGGAAGAAATGATGTCGGAATTGATACCGTTTTTCATAAGGATCTCATGGGCAAGACAATTCATTGCTTCATATTCTTTCCATCTCTCCCAGAATCCCTGACAATAGTTCCAATGGTCTTTATAGTCAAAGACGACAGCGGTTTCCACTTCCGGCAGCGGCAGATCATATTTTTTAAGGATGGTATCTGCTTCTTTGATACTTCTGGCAAGTTCATGGTATCTGCCTCTGGGTTTGCCGGTATAATTGAGAATGGTATCATGGTTCTTTTCATAACCGCCGAGATGGCTTCTCCAATGGAAATAGCAGATACTTTCATGGCCTCTGGCAATAAAGTTCCACATAAAGAAACGCAGCAGATTTCTGTCAGGTGAGCCGGGGCATGTGGCGGATTCCAATATCCACGGGGCTTTGCCCGGAAGGATCGTCCGGTAAAGATCGGAATAGTAGCAGACTCTTGCCATTTTCTCCATATTGGGGCGGGGATAGAAATCCACACCGGCAAAATCCAGTTTTCTGTACATATCGTAGCGGTCGACAAGTCCGCTTAAATTATTTGTACCGATTTTTGCTTCCGGAATAAATTTACGGATGCCGTCTGCCTGAATGAGAGCATAATCCACATAGACTTTGCTCCAGAAAAGGAGACTGTCCAGCACTCTGGGAGAATCATATTTTTTTGCGATATAACCAAGTTCCACTTCCTCCCAGGAAGAGTATTCCTGACTCCAGAAGATCGTTCCCCAGGCTTTATTGAGGGCGGCAAGAGTTCCATATTTTTCCTTCAGGAATCTGCGGAAATCTTTCTGACATTCCGGGCAGTGGCAGTTGCCCATACTGGAATGACCGATCTCATTATCCAACTGCCATGCAATGATGTTTTTATGTCTTTTGAGTTCCTCTGCCATTTTCTCAGAGATAAGGCGGCAGTAATGACGGTAGATCACGGAATTGGAACAGGTGTGCTGTCTTGTACCGAAAGTACCTCTGTGACCGTCGTGCATAAGACGCATGATCTCCGGATATTTTTTACACAGCCATGCAGGTGCGGTGGCACAGGGGGTACACATGATCACATTCACATTGTGTTTTTCCAGAATATCGCAGGCATCATGCAACCACTGGAACGTATAGACCCCTTCTTCCGGTTCCATACGGCACCAGGCAAATTCTCCGATACGCACGACATTTACTCCTGCCTCCTCCATAAGGAAGGCATCATATTCGATTCTTTCATTATCCCAGTCTTCAGGATAATACGCGGATCCGATATTGAGTTTCATTTCTGCACCCCTTTTTTATAGATTATTCTGCATGAAAAAGATCACTGGAAAGATATCTTTCCCCGGTATCCGGAAGAAGTACCACAATGCGTTTCTGCTGCATGACTGGATCGGAGGATTTTTTCATCGCCGCCGCCATTGCCGCACCGGAGGAAATGCCAACAAGCAAACCTTCCTTACAGGCAAGGAGCCGGGCAGCTCCATATGCCTCTTCTGTTGTGATGCACATAACTTCATCAATAAGAGTTCTGTCAAGGATCTCCGGAATAAAGTTAGCTCCGATCCCCTGTATTTTATGGGGTCCCGCCTGTCCGCCGGAAAGAAGGGGGGAATCGGCAGGTTCCACAGCAATGATCTCAATTTCCGGAAGGACTTTTTTCAATTTTTTTGCCGTTCCGGTAAGTGTGCCGCCTGTTCCCACACAGGCAATGAAACAATCCACTTTTCCGTCAGTATCTTCCAGTATCTCTTCTGCCGTCGTTCTTTCATGGATAGCGGGATTCGCCTGATTTTCAAACTGCTGGGGCATGAAGGAACCGGGATTTTCCTTCAATATTTTCTGAGCTTCGGCAATCGCCCCTTTCATGCCGTCCGCTCCGGGGGTGAGAACCAGTTTTGCTCCGTAGGCAGCAAGAAGTTTTCTTCTTTCCACGCTCATGGAATCCGGCATGGTCAGAACAAGTTTATATCCTTTCACGGCGGAAGCAAGAGCCAGCCCCACTCCGGTATTACCGCTTGTGGGTTCAACGATAAGACCGCCTTTTTTCAGGAGTCCGGCTTTTTCTGCTTCTTCGATCATATTGAGTCCCACTCTGTCCTTGCTGCTGCCGCCGGGATTGAAGGCTTCCGCCTTTACAAGGATCTCCACATTGGGGGGGACAAGTTTATTGATCCGGATAAGGGGGGTATGACCGATACTTTCCAGAACATTGTTGAGGATCTTTCCCATTTTTTCTCCTTTTCCAGTTTTTTATGCCCCTGCAACAGCGGGAGCTGCTACAAGAAAAGCCCGGATCCCGGTAAAGATCATCTGGGCTGCCATCGCGGCAAGGATGAGGCCGGTGATTTTGCTTAATACGGTAATGGTCTGCTGACCGAATTTTTCTTCGATCCAGGAGGAAAGCACAAGCATGGTGGTGAGAACGGCAAGGGCCGTTGCCATGGCAAGAGTGTTTACGATTTTTAAAGGCATACTTTCCAATTCAGCACCCAGTACCAGAAGTGCTGCAGTCGTACCCGGTCCCACAATGATGGGGATAGCAAGAGGGACAACGGCAATATGCATAAGATGGTCAGGATCTTTCTTGGTTTCCCCTACATTTTTCTTGTCGATGGCATTACTGTTCACCAATCCCACCGCAGAGAGGAAAAGCAAGCCGCCGCCGCCGATACGGAAGGAATCAATGGTTATTCCCAGTGCTTCAAACAACCATCTGCCGAAAAAGAAAAGGATCAGGCAGATCACCAGAGCGGACGACCCCACCCGTAATGCCAGACGGCGTTTATCCTGTACGGAATACCCCTGCGTCATGGCAAGGAACATGGAAAGTCCGAAGAAGGGGGTGAGAAGGAAGATGAATTTAAAGAAACTGTTGAGAAATACCATACCCATATTTTTTACCTCTTGTTCAAAATTTCTCTCTGTAAAACGCATACAGAAAGTAATATTTAATAAATATAACCCCGTTTTCCTGATTAGTAAAGAGGCAAAAAGATTTTTTCTTGCGAAAATACCCTTAAAGCAGGGCTGAGATCAGTAATCCAGCCAGGATAATACTCAATCCGGCAATACGCAGCAGGGAGGGTCTTTCCTTCAGGATCACAAATCCCATGATGGCACCTACCGGAAGACTCATCTGGCGGAATGCCTGTACGAAACTTACATTCGTCACATGGTCCATACTGATGAGAACCAGTACATAGGCGATCGCCGCAATGGCTCCTGCGGCATAGGGATGCCAGGAAAGAAGAAGACTTTTATCAAATTTTCTCCGCATTGCTTTCCGGGGAATGGTAATAAGAACAAGACAAACAAGAGCAGTAAATTCTCTCATGCAGGAGTAGGAGCCTGCCCGTAAAAGCGGGTGTATATCTTTACACGCTTCCGTCATTCCTCTGATCCCGTAACTGTCTGTAATGGTATAACCGGTTGTGGCAAGAGCCGCAAGGAAAATACCCGCAAAACCTTTACCGGACATGGAGGAAAAAAGGTTTTTGCTTCCATTGGACCATCCGGTCATCACACAACCGGCAAAAATAACGGTCATTCCGGCAAATGCCGCTGCATTCAAAGGTTTTCCCCAGGAGAACAGGGCGGTGAGAAGCATAGTCATAAGTACGGGTAAAGCCCGGGCAAGCGGGTAGGATACAGACATATCCGTTGTCCTGTAAGCCCAGGAAAGTCCCACATCCCCCAGCATACCGAAAAAACCTCCGGCGGCAACAAACAGAAGTACATTGGAAGGTAGATTCCATATTCTGATTCCTGAAAGAAGCAGCAGGGGCAGCATCGTCAGGAAAAGAGCAAAGGAAAAAACACAGAAATAAGGATAGGTGGGGCGTCCTGTTTTATTGATAAAGTGCCAGGAGGCGTGCATGACTACGGAGGCAAGAATAAGAAAAAAAGCTGTTGCTGTCATTTTTCCGGTGACCTTTTCTGTATTTTGTTAAAGATGCGAAGTAATAATATAATCTCTCTTCCGTATTTTTACAAACATATACCGGTGATATTTTTTTGTCTGTACGGACTTGAAAAATCTGATTTTTGCTTTATATTTATTATTGTAAAAAATCTAACAAACCAAAGAGGACTCCATCAATGAACAACGGGGAAAAAGAGGCTTTGATCCTTATCCGGCGGGGAACCATCCGTTCCCGGGCGGAGCTTGCCCGTACTCTGAATGTAAGCCGCCCCACTGCTTCAGTGATCGTGGATTCCCTTCTGAAAAATTCCCTGATCTGTGAAGCGGGAAGAGGCAGATCCACCGGCGGGAAGGCTCCCACTCTTTTAAGCATTCTGCCGGAAACAAATCACATGCTGGGGCTTGACCTGGGGTATAAAAGTATGCTTTCTGCCGTTCTGATTGACGGTTCCGGAAAAATCATACGGAAAAATGAATATGAGTTTGATCCGGCTTCTCTGGAGGATATCGGGGAGAAAAGTTTTACTGCCATGCAGGAGCTTTCTTCCTCTTATGCGGTAAACGGAGTGGGGGTGGCTCTTTCCGGGATCGTGGAAAAAAACAGCGGAAAGGTGCTGAAAAGTATCAACCCTCTTTTTACCGGCAATAAAATAAAGGAATATCTTTCCCGCAAATTTACCCTTCCGGTTCTCGTGGAAAACCGTTCCCGTATGGCGGCATACTCGGAAGCCTATGGCGGAGCGGCGGATCAGGAAAAAGATTTTGCACTCATCTCCCTGGGACGCAGTATCGGTGCGGCATTCTGGCTTAACGGTCAGCTTTTTACCGGTCAGAGTGAGATCCGTAACCTGCGGCTGAAAAAGAAAAAGACTTTTGAAGAAGCCCTTTCCCCTTCCAGTACCGTATCTTCCTCTCCGGAGGAGATCATTTCCTGCTGTGCGGATGGACTGGGACAGCTTCTGGAAATCATGGGAATGGAAAGGATCGTGCTTTCCGGACGCTTTGCGGATATGGGAAAAGATTTTGCCTTTCAGCTGGAAAAAGCACTTTCCAAAGAACATATCTGCAAAGTGGATATGGCAAAATTCGGTCGTTTTTCCGCTGCAAGAGGGGCAGCCTTCCTGCAAGGGGAAAGAACATTGTAAAAGAAAGAAATCCAACTCACCATAAATAGAGGAGATCTTGAAAGAGATCCCTCAACAAACAAAAAGGAATGAAAAAATGAACGTAGTCATCTCCAAAGACAAATTTGCACTGGGTAAAGCCGCTGCAAAAAAAGGTGCGGAAAAGATCCGCGAAGCCATTAAAGAAAAAGGTTATGCCAATGTGATCCTGGCAACCGGTGCCAGCCAGTTTGAAATGCTGGAAGCTCTTCTTCAGGAAGAAGGCATTGACTGGAGCGTAATCAAATTCTTCCATCTGGATGAATATGTGGGTCTCCCCATCACCCATCCTGCAAGTTTCCGTAAATACTTGTGGGAACGCTTTATCAGCAAACTTCCTGTTCCCCCGGCCGCCTTCTTCCCTGTAAACGGTACTGCCGCAAATCTGGATGAAGAACTTGCCAGACTGGAAAAAGCCATCACTGAAAACCCCATCGACGTTGCTTTTGTGGGTATCGGTGAAAACGGTCACCTTGCCTTCAACGATCCCCCGGCTGACTTTGAAACCGAACGCTCCTATCTGGTCATCGAACTGGAAGAAAAATGCCGCAAACAGCAGCTTGGCGAAGGCTGGTTCCCCACCTTTGATGATGTCCCCAAGTTTGCGATTTCCATGAGTGTGAAACAGTGCATGAAAGCCAAATGCATCATCAACTCTGTTCCCGATCAGAGAAAAGCCGAAGCTGTGAAAATGGCTCTGGAAGGACCTGTCACCAATATGTGTGCCGCCTCCATGCTCCAGAAGCATGCGGACTGCCACACCTTCCTGGATGAATTTTCCGCTTCCCTTCTTTCCAAGTAAGGGTATTATATAAGGAGCTGCGGCAAAAACAAATCTTTTGCCGCAGCCTTGTTTTCTTTTAAGCTCGAACTCCCGAAAATCTATATTTGATAATAAAATTTCAGTAAAAACGACACTTATCCTGTAACTTTACTGTAATGGTATATTTCTTTATTGTTCTGTGCTTAAACCAACCTTGAATTTTAAATAACCCGGGCAGATTTTTACAGACGCAAAACATTTTCTACTCAGCATATACTCTTCCGGAAAGAAATAAATTTTCCTGATTTTCTTTACCTCCATATCCTTTACTTTTTCCTTTTCCTTGTGCCGGACAATCTTGAATAATACTGCTGTATTATTTCCCTTCATTGCACCTGCGTTAATTCAGATATAACCACATTCTTTCTCACGCATGACATTCCGCCCATACGTTATTTACCTTGCAGGAATACTGCATGTCCGCTGCGAACCAGGCGGCAACGCCCTGTTTGACAAACCGCCTTTTCCTTTTTCTGCGACTTTTACAAGCATGCTGGCATTATTTTTTCCTGTTTGTCTGCGTAAATATACGTTATTTATCATAAAACAAAACTTTTTTATCATAAAACAAAACTTTTTGCGGTATAAAAAGTAGAATTTATATCATATAGATGCTATAGTGGATAAAGAAAATTTCGCCATTTTTACCAACAAAAAAATGAAAGGTGGATCATGAAACAGATTCTGACAGTATGTCTTACTGTTGCAGCGTGTATTTTATGCGGTGCAGAGTTTGCCCTCACAAAAAATGGAAAAGCAGTTTCTTCCATCGTCCTGGGGAAAAATGCCACAGTCGTTGAAAAACACGCAGCCGACGAACTTGCAAAATTTCTTGCAAAGATCTCCAACGGGGAGCGTCCTGCTATCGGTACAAAGGAAGTAAAAGGAAAATACCCCATTTACATCGGACTTACCGGCGATAAAAAGGTAAAAGAAGAAGGTTTCAAAATCTCCGCAGATAAAAAAGGCTTGTATATTCAGGGGAAAACTCCTGTGGGAACCATCTACGGTACTTATGCTGTATTGAAAAAATTTGGCGGCATCCTGTGGCTGAAACCGGGTTCCGACGGGGAATATTTCAAAGTCAAACCTACCATCACTGTTCCGGAAGGCGTCATCATCGAAAACCCGGATTTCAACTATCGTGACATTTCCACAGTCTGCATGGGCTGGAATACAGGTGTATGGGATACCTGGGACTGGGGCTTACGCAACAATATGCGTTTTCATACCCACGCAGGGGTATTCCGTAAATTCGCCAAACAGAAAGAAGGCATGCTCAAACGTGCCATTATTTCTAAAATCGGAGGACACTGTTTCAGTCCGCTTCTGGTTTACAATCCCAAAAACAAAACAGCCGCCCAGACAAGAAAATATGCAGAACAAATGCTGAAAGAACATCCGGAATATTTCCCCCTCATCCGGGGCAAAAGAGTCCTTTCCTGGCATGGCGGAGTCCAGCCCCAGCCCTGTACCTCCAATCCGGCTGTAATCAAACTTGTGGCAAAAAATGCCGTGATCCAGATGAAAAATGCCATTCAGCCCACTTCTTTGCAGTTCTGCAACAATGACTGTACCCAATGGTGTCAGTGCGAAAACTGTCTTGCCCAGGATCCGCCGGAAGAACGGAAAAAAGGCATCGTCTCTACAAGATACTGGCTCTTTGCCAATGCTGTCTTTACAGAAATCGTTAAACAGTACCCGCAGGCAAAATTCGGTGGGGAATCCTATCAAAACTATTCCCGCGCACCCAAAGGAGTGAAACCTTATCAGGGCAAAGAAATGGAAAGTGTTCTTCTTTCCAACCACCGTCACTGCTGGAAACATCCTCTCAACGATCCCAACTGCCCCACCAACCGCTGGTATTATGAGTACAATAAAGAGTGGAACGATATGGGGATCGCCTTACATACCTATGAAGAATTCCTGTATGCGGGAAGACAGTTTATCCCGGCAGAAAAGAATTTTGTAAATGAGCTGAAATTCTTTAAAAAACATCTGCCCAATGTTACCGGTATGCAAACAGAGATCTGCTGTCCCGACGGGGTATATTCCGGCAGATTCAAAACCTATCTCAATAAAAACAACTGGACCATGATGTGGCAGACCATTTACATGGCAATGCACTTCCATTGGAATATAAATGCCGACTATGACAAAGAATATGAAAAGATCAATTCCCTCTACTACGGCAAAGGCTGGGATGGCGGTATGCGGGAATTCCGTAAACTGCTTACTGAACTTTATATGAATGCCTCCGGCTGTCACGGTTACGGACACAGTACGCCGCTTGGAAAATTCCTTGATGTTCCGGGCGCAAAGGAAAAACTCTATAACTATCTGGATTCTGCCGAAAAAGCCGCCGCAAAAGATCCGGATAAACGGGCATTATCCCATGTAAAAGAGGTGCGGGAATTTTTTGAAAAGACCTGGATCAAAGAGTATAATAAATACATCACCAATTTCCGTACCATAACCGCCTATCCCCTTATGGGCAAGATCACCATTGACGGAAAACTGGATGAAAAAGACTGGATCAATGCCGATGTCACAACAAGATTCAAAGATTGTACCACCAATGCCCCTGCCAAACAGCAGACCGCAGTAAAGGTTGCCTACGATGAAGATAATATTTATGTGGGCATCGAGTGTCTGGAAGAGTTGAAGCAGGATCAGCTTATTTCCCGGGAAACAAAACATGACGGCCCCATCTGGCAGGATAACTGTGTGGAACTCTATCTCAATGACCCCATTCTGGGTGGTGCCTACTATCAGATCATCATCAATGACAGAGGCGTGATCGCTGACGGCGTGGCAAATCCCCGCTTTGATAATTCCTATGAATCCGGCACAGAAGTAAAGACCCGTTTTGCTGATGGCAGATACTTTATGGAAGTACGTATCCCGGCAAAAAGCATCACAGGAAGCCAACTTGCAGCCGGAACCGTTCTCAAAATGAATGTCATGCGGGAAAGACGCCCCAAACAGGGCATCCCCGGAAAAGAAAGCAGCACATGGAGCAGCGGCGTTCCCCACAGCGTGGAAACTTTCCACCCTGTCACCTTTGCCACGCCACGGCAGGTAAGCAGCGGCAACCGTACAATTATTGATACCCGCCCCTGGAAAAACGGTTCTTTCGATGAAATAAGCACAAAACCCCAAAGGTACAAACACTGGAATATGCATAACAGCAAAACCGTTCCTGCCAACTGGAGTTTTTCCGATAACAAAGCCTACGGCGGCGACTTTGAACATCTCCTTCATCCCGGCAGCAAAACAAATTATTTTGTCCGTTTGAGAAAAGGTTTTATTTTCAGCCGTTACGGTCAGAAGAACGATAAGATCACTGTTATTTTCCGTGCAAGGGGCAAGGGAAAACTCAATTTCCGCGTCCTGCGGAAAAACCGGACACAAACCATCAACAATATGGAGATAAATTCCGACAACTGGAAGGATTATAAGTTCACCTTCCAGCGTCCCGGTGACAAAAAAGAGGAACAGCACCTTATCGTATGGCCCTCCGTCAAAGGCGACGGATATATTGATATAGATGATATTTATTTGAGATAAAAGAAAGACTCATTTCTGAAAAGGGGGCTTGCCGGAGGATCATCATCCGGCAAGTCTTTTTTCTTTACCCGGGAGCTAGCATTTTCTCTTATCAACAGCGCAATCCCATAGAAAGAGCCATCAATATAAATTGAACGGGAAATGTAACAATATCCACCGCTACCGGCAGAGGCAAACCAAAAATCCTCCACAGTGTCACTGTATAATGATCTATATCCTTTGCTGTACTTTTGCTGTCCGGCGAAATAAGATAATCTTTGAAACCATAGATCCTGCCATTTCCGCTGATTGGATCAAAATCAATTTTTGTCACGATAAAAAGATTCCCCCAAAAACGTTCAGCCAGAGGAGCTTTCCTGAACTTTTCCAAATCAGAAGGAGAGATAACCAGAGCCTTATTTCCATAAGGAGCGGTAAAATGATATACACCGGAAGGATTTTTTCTGAAAACAGATTTTCCGGTTGCTTCAACACGGAAGAAAAATGATTTATGGAATTTCGGAGAATATTTTGCTGCATCCTTTGCATGAAAATATTGTGTCACACTTGCCTCTTCCCTTTTCACACGGTAAAGGAAAAAAGGCAGAGGGTAACTTTTTTTCATGCCTTTCCGCGCAAGAACGATCGTTCCATCTGCTGTTTTAACGATTTTTGCTTCCTGAATATCAAAAACTTCCTTCCCGCTTTCCTGCCAGAACGTAACAGAACAGCATCCGGAAAGAAAAAATATAAAAGTAAGAAATAATAACAGGGAAATTTCTTTTCTGAAAAAAATCCTCATATACTTCTCCTTGTGTAACAGGACTTATAAACTCCCTGCTATTTTTCAATATTCTGTATTTTCTTCAAAACTCTTTTTGCATTTTTATTGCCGAAAACAACAGCCTTTTGTAAATACTTTACTGCAAGGGAATCATTTTTGCAAGTTCCCATGCCGAAATAATAACACTTGAAAAGCATATAATACGATAAAGCATGATTTTTATGTGCCGCTTTTTTCAACAATTCCAGTGCCGTTTTTTCATCCTTTATCACATATTCATCTCCGGCAAGAAACCGTAAAGCAAGAAAATATAATGCACACTCATAGCCCGTTTCCGCCGCTTTTTCCAGCAGACGGAGTTTTTCATATTCATCTGTTTGTATTCCGTAATCCATGGTTGCCAGATCAGTCATGGCATAAATATTTCCCAGTTCCGCACCTTTGCGGTGCCAGGAATATGCCTGAAAGAGATCCTGTTCAACTCCCCTGCCGTTGTAGTAACAGTTACCCAAATAATAAACCGCATCCGGGTATCCGCTTTCTGCCGCAAGTTTGAAATAGTGGAAGGCTTTTTCCGGATCTTTTTTCACGGCCTGCCCTTCTTCGTAACAAATCCCCAATTCAAAATATGCTCTGCTGTTTCCCTGTTCAGCGGCAAGCAAAAAGCATTGAAAGGCTCCGGCAAAATCTTTTTTGACTCCCGCACCTTGTGCATAAGCATTTCCCAATGCAGTAAGAGCCATATCATTCTTCTCTTCTGCGGCAAGTTTATACCATTTTACCGCCTGAATAAGATCCTGTTCCACACCGCAGGCAGTTTCATAACAATACCCCAGAAAATATTGTGCTTCGCTGTTTCCGTGTACAGCGGCGGAAGTCAGATATTTTACAGCAGTTTTTTTATTCTGCGGTACACCATTTCCGGAAACATAACAGAGAGCAAGCTGATATTGTGCGGTACTGTCCCCGGCTTTGGCGGCTTTACGGAAAAACTGTGCAGCCATAGCAGGATCTTGTTCCACACCGTTTCCATAAGCATAACAAAAAGCAAGATTGCAAAGAGCCTGGGCGTCCCCGCATTCGCCGCCTTGTTTATATAATGCAGCAGCTTTGAGTGGATCAGCAGGAACGCTCCATCCGTTTTCATAGAAAAATCCAAGAGCTCCGAAGGCTTCCGCAACATGATTTTCTGCCGCTTTCTGATACTGAAAGAAGGCTTTTTCCAAATCAATATCCGTTCCGATGCCATACTCATAACAGACACCCAGATCATATCCGGCAAGGATATTGCCGTTTTCGGCGTCTTTGACAAGTTCCGCAAACTCCGCTTTGTTTATCATTGTATCATGTTTCATATTGCACTCCCGGATTATCTTGCAAGCTCATTATCCGCCGGATAAAAAGCCTTTCAAAAAACTGTTTAATTTATATTACCTCCTGTTTATGCAAAAGTCAAATTAAAATAAGCAATAAACATTAATATTTGTATTTAAAAAGAA